>JAHDCP010000097.1:6939-9247 GCA_020629775.1 Planktomarina sp. | reverse complement strand
ACACGGATTTGCAATCCGCTGCGTCACCACTCCGCCAACTCGCCTGCCGTGGTGGTATCGCCGGGTTAGACCAAGGGAAACCGGTGTGCAAGCACTCTTGGCATTGCCTGTGTGCAAAGCCTGTGGAATAGTTGCCGCAGCTGTATGCACTATATCCTGCCATGCCAGTTTCATTGGCGTTTCGTTTACCATTTTATCAGACCTTTTTGATGTGAATGGCGGACAAAGGGCGATAAGTGCGCAAAGATTTGTCGGCAGACCACTCTGCCGCCCGTATTGAACTTAAGACAGGCTGGGCGCGGCGCGCGTGGCTGGGGGAAATTCATGAGGTTTTTTTCAAAGACACTGAAATCTGCGGCTCTGCTGGCGGCATTTACTGCAGCACCCTTGGCGGCTAGCGCAGAAACGCTGAAAGATGCCCTGCGGGGCGCTTATAACCACAGCGGATTGTTGCAACAAAACCGGGCTTTGCTGCGCGCAGCTGATGAAGACGTGGCACAGGCGGTTTCAACGTTGCGTCCGGTGATTTCATGGTCAGCGGCGTATAATTACAGCGCTGGAACGCAAAGCCGCAGCTATATTTCTGCGGATCTGAGCCTGAGTTGGGAGATTTATGACTTTGGTCGCCGTGATTTGAACATCGGTGCGGTTAAGGAACGGCTTTTGGCCACCCGGTCACGGCTGGTGTCCATTGAACAAGACGTGTTGTTACGGGCCGCCAATGCGTATTTCGATTATCGTTTGGCCGTTGAAACCAAACGATTGACCGATTCCAATGTGCGCTTGATCCGCAAAGAATTGCAGGCCGCCAATGACCGGTTTGAAGTGGGGGAAATCACCCGCACGGATGTGTCCTTGGCAGAGGCGCGTTTGGCATCCGCCCGCGCTGCGGCGGCTGGGGCAAAAGGGCAGGTGGCCCGCGCATCGGCCGAATTTATTTCAGCTGTGGGGCGCAAGCCGCAAAACCCCAAGGCCGCGAAATCGCTGCCAAAGGTGCCGTCGTCTGTGTCCAAGGCGGTGTCCACTGCACGCCGCAATCACCCCTCTTTGATCGAAGTGGGGCATTCCATCAATGAAGCCGAATTGGTTTTGAAACGGGCCAAGCTGTCCCATATGCCCACTGTGAAAGTGGTGGCTGGCATTTCCATGGACACGCTGTCTTCCAACGGCAATGGCGCGTCTTTGACGGGCCGCCTGGAAGCGTCTGGCGCGATTTACCAAGGGGGCCAGTTGGCGTCTTTGACGCGCCAAGCCGCCGCCCGCCGTGATGCCGCCCGCGCGCAATTGCACAACACCCGCCACCAAGTGGACCAGGGTGTGCGCGTGGCCTATGCCAACTTGGACGTGGCCCGCGCCACACGCAATGCGGCCAACCAAGAAATCAAAGCAGCCGAAGTTGCGTATCGGGGGGTGCGCGAAGAAGCCACCCTTGGATCACGCACCACATTGGATGTTTTGAACGCGGAACAAGAATTGCTGGACGCCCGCACAAACCGGTTGTCCGCCGGTGTTGATCAGCAAAAGGCGGGCTATGCGATTTTGGCTGCCATGGGCAAAATGACAGCCACCGCGCTGCGTTTGGGGGTCAAGCAATATGACCCAGCGGAATACTATAACCTGGTGAAAGACGCGCCAGCCGCCAAATCCAAGCAGGGCCGGGCCCTGGACCGGGTGATCAACAAGGTGGCCAACGGGAATTAACCTGGGCCATCTTTTTGCTTTGCGGCGGGAACGCCACTGACGACATTTTAGAAACGAACTGTTTTCGTTTTTCTTGAGGTTGGCCCCGGCCTTCGTTACACATTGCTTAAGAGTAGTGGGAATTTACGATGGCTGACCGCGTTGAACAAAACGCTGACCTTGAAGATGTGCTGAGTTCGATCCGCCGTCTTGTGTCGCAGAATGCAGCAGTGGCCGAAGCGCCCGCTTTGGTGCTGACCGAAGCTGAACGGGTGGAGGACGATGACGTTCTGCGCCCGGCACCACAGCCTGCAGCCCCCCATCCCATGGCCCATGGCAAACCGGCCGTTGCCCCCACGCCGGCGCCTTCTGCGCCTGAGGGTCTGACCCTGCCAGAAGCACCGGAAATGGACGATGCGGCGTTCGAAAGCCATGAAGCTGAAATGGTGGACGAAAAGCTGTCCCAGGTGGATGAAACCCCGTCCGAGTTGGACGCCAGCGGCATGCCCGATCCTTCGCTTTACATGCCGCCCCATCAGCCCCGGCCAGCGACAGAAGCTGCAGCGCCGTTGGACATGGACAACCTGCGCGAGATTGTGACGGATATCGTGCGCGAAGAACTGCGCGG
>JAHDCP010000097.1:0-6839 GCA_020629775.1 Planktomarina sp. | reverse complement strand
AGCATCCCATCCAAATCCAAATGCGTTTCCATGTGGGCGGCCAGATCGTCCAGCGTGGCGTCCACACGCGCGCTGTAACTTTCGCCTGCGCTGGTGATCCCAAGACCGGCCATGAAATCCGCGCGGAACCCGTCGCTGCTGAACATGCCGTGCAAATAACAGCCCCGGATGCGGCCGGATGGATCAGCGGCCCCTTCGGATCGGTCCCCGATATCCAACCAAGCATTGGCGCGGTCAGGGCCATCCGTCACGCCCTTGTGGATTTCATATCCTTGCAACGGTGCCCCCGTGGCGCGGAAGGTGGCATCGGTCAGCGACAGGTTTTTGTGTGCGCCCATGGTGGTTTCCACGTCCAAGTACCCCAGGCCATCCACGCTGCGCGGCGGCCCTTCGATCCCGTCAGGATCGGCGATGGATTTCCCCAACATCTGATACCCGCCGCAAATCCCCAAGACATGGCCGCCGCGCCGCACGTGGGCTGCCAGATCAATATCCCAACCCTGGGCCTTGAAATGGGCCAGGTCGTCGATGGTGGATTTGCTGCCCGCCAGGATCACCAGCGTTGCGTCGCCGGGCAGGGGGCGGCCTTGTTCGATGATGTCTACCGTAACGCCGGGTTCGGCCACCAATGGGTCCAGATCGTCGAAGTTGGAAATGCGGCCCAGGCGCGGCACGGCGATTTTCACATCGCCCCCGGGTCGGGTGGCAATGTCCAAGATATCTTCCGCAGGCAACCGCCAGGCATCGGCGAACCAGGGCAGGATGCCCGTGTCAAACCACCCCGTTTGGTGCACAATTTCCAATGCGCCATCGGCAAACAGCGTGGGATCACCGCGAAACTTGTTGATGGCAAACCCTTTGATGCGGGCGCGATCATCTGGGGGCAGGATCACATGGGTGCCCACCATCTGGGCAATGACACCGCCCCGGTCAATGTCGCCCACCAGAACCACGGGCACCCCTGCGGCTTCGGCAAAGCCCATGTTGGCAATGTCACCGGCGCGCAGGTTCACCTCGGCCGGGCTGCCGGCCCCTTCCACCAGCACCAGGTCCACGCCACCGGCCAGGCGGTGAAAACTTTCCAACACGCGCGGCATCAAAGTGGGTTTCAGTTTTGAATATTCGCGGGCCTTTACGGTGGTGATCCGCTGGCCCTGGACCACCACTTGCGCGCCCACATCCGTTTCGGGTTTCAACAAAACGGGGTTCATATCCACGATGGGATCCAAACCACAGGCCAGGGCCTGTAACGCCTGGGCCCGACCAATTTCGCCGCCATCCACCGTGACAGCCGCATTGTTGGACATGTTCTGGGGTTTGAACGGGGCCACAGACAGCCCACGTTTCACAAACGCGCGCGCCAATCCGGCCACAAACAGGGATTTGCCCACATTGGACCCGGCCCCTTGGATCATCAGTGCTTTGGTCATTGCGTGCCCCTTTGTCCCTGTTTACCAATTCGCGCAGGGGGAACCAGCATGAACACGCCAGCCCATCTCATTTTTGCGGCCACCGCTTTTGGGGGCAAAACAAACCAACGGGTGCTGGGGGCCGCGGTGCTGGGGGGCTTTCTGCCGGATCTTTCGCTGTATGCCCTGGCGGGGATTTCAATCTTTGCCTTGGGGATCGACCCCCATGTGGTCTTTGATCAGCTGTATTTTTCCGATGCGTGGCAACAGGTGTTTGCCATCGACAATTCGTTCATCTTGTGGGGGATTGCATTGTTTGTGGCCTGGCGGCTTGGGTCGGTTGCGGGAATGGCGTTGTGCGCAGGGGCGCTGTTGCATCTGGCGTTTGATCTGCCTTTGCACAGGGAAGATGCCCGCATGCACTTTTGGCCGCTGACCGATTGGAAATATGTCGCGCCGTTCAGTTACTGGGATTCGGACGGTGGCGCGCGGTGGATCAGTGCGGTGGAAACCACGGTGACCTTGGCCATGGTGGTGATCCTTTGGCGGCGCTGGCGGCATTGGGGCTGGCGCATTGGCTTTGCCGTGTTGGGGCTGATGCAAATTGCGACGTCGGGGATGTGGTCCCTGGTATTCTAAAGCCGAATTTTGAGGCTGGAAAAAACAAAAACGCGCCCGGGTGGGGCGCGTTTTTCTGTCAATCCCGAAGAACCGTTAAAAAGCTTATGCGGCTTCCGCTTGCGCGGCTTGGCGGCGTTCGCTTTCTTCACGGGACAGCGCGACGGAGGTCCGCACGCCTTTGGACACAAAGTCCATCAAACCGGTCACAACGCGTTCGTTGGGGTCAATCCCAGCGCACGACAATACTTCACGGCCATCCCGGGAACGGGCCCAACGGGCAATCTGTTCCGGACCATTGCCGTACTTTTTATCGTCGGCGATGGCGTCATCCAACGCTGCCAATACGACAGCTGCAAACAATTTACGGGCGCGGTTGCCCTGTTCGTTGTTGAAGGCGTTTCCGTTGACAAAATCTTTCATCACGCTCTCCTTTTCAATCGCTTCTGCTCTTGCACATTCGATGCGTCTGGGGGGTATGCCCTATAAAATTCGATTCGGGGAAGCATTATTTGCATATCTGCCATGTACCTGTTGCATGGCTTGTTTCGAATTTTAGTAAAATACCCTCGCTTGTAACGCTGTTGTCCCCCAGATATAGGGTTGGTCAAACATCCTTCAACCTTTTGCCATGGTTTTGCCACATGCCTAAAATTAACGGAAATGAAATCAAAATCGGGAATGTCCTGGAACACAACGGTGGGCTTTGGTCCGCGGTAAAAGTGGATCACGTCAAACCCGGTAAGGGCGGCGCTTTCGCCCAAGTTGAACTGCGCAATTTGCGCAATGGATCTAAGTTGAACGAACGGTTCCGGTCCGCTGACAAAGTGGAAAAGGTGCGTTTGGAACAAAAGGACCAGCAGTTTTTGTATGAAACCGACGGCATGTTGGTGTTCATGGACATGGAAACATTCGAACAAATCGAACTGTCTGCTGAAATCCTGGGCGATCGCCGCCCATTTTTGCAAGACGGCATGACGGTGCAGATCGAATATCATGAAGCTGAAGCGTTAAGCGCGCAGGTTCCCCAAAAAGTGACCTGCAAAATCGTTGAGACGGAACCAGTGGTGAAGGGTCAAACCGCCGCCAACAGTTTTAAGCCTGCGATTTTGGACAATGGGATCAAAGTCATGGTGCCCCCGTTTGTGGGCCAAGATGAGATGATCGTGGTGAACACGGAATCCATGGAATATTCTGAACGGGCGTAAGTTCAGTTTCCCACAGCGCTGAGGCGTGACGAAGGCCCGGTCTGTTGACCGGGTCGTTTGTTAATCCTGGTCTTGGACCAAGGCGATCTTCGCATCGCCCGCCATCATCCTATCGCCCGCACGGTCAAACCGCAGGTATGCAATGCCAGCGCCATTCGCTTGGGTGAACAACTGCCCCACAACTTTGCCGTCGCGGGTGATGTCCGTGCCCACGGGCGCAGACCCATCCACCGCCACACGGGCCAACCCTTTGCGCAATTCTGTTTTGTGCTTCATGCGCGCGGTCACTTCTTGGCCCACGTAACATCCTTTGCGGAAATCCACGCCCGCCAGCCGTTCAAAGCCGGCTTCCAAAATGTATGTGTCGGGCGTTAGCTCGACCCCTGTTTCGGGGATCATATGGGCCACGCGCAGGGCATCCCAGTCATCGGGCTGGCCCGCCACGTCCCCGTATTTGCGCCACACCACATCTCGCCAACGTGGATCGGCCAAGGCGCCGTCGGGGGCAGGGCCGGTGCCCACCAGAACCCGAAGCGGGCTTTGCGCAATCGTCACATCGGCCCGCAATTTGTACATGCCCAAACGCTGCGCCAAGCCAGGGGCTTGGGCGGTGGCCACATCCAGCAAGACACCATCGTCCCAAGGCACCACGAAGAAATCCACCATGAACTTCCCTTGCGGGGTCAACAACGCGGCATAGGTGATGGCGTCGCCCGACACATCATTGGTGACCAGATTTTGCAAAAAGCCCGTGGTATCCGCCCCACTCAGGTGCAAAACAGTGCGTGCTGTATCAGACATGGGCTTTCCTTTCTGGGTGTTCCCCATATACGCTTAAACCACCCCAAGACCAGAGGGTCCGATGCCAGCACCCATTTCCGTGATTATCCCCACATTGAACGCTGAAGCCAGCCTTCCAGGGTGCTTTGCATCGCTTGTGGAAGGGTTGGACCGCGCCATTTTGCGCGAAGTTGTGGTGGTGGATGGTGGATCCAGCGATGCCACGCTGGACCTGGCGGATACCTGGGGCGCAGAAATTGTCGCCTCCGCCGCGCCATCGCGCGGGGGGCAATTGCGTTTGGGGGCCGACGCCGCGCGCGGACAATTCCTGTTGGTCTTACACGCCGACACGCGCCTCTCGCCCGGGTGGACCAATGCTGTGATGGCGCAACTGGGCCAGGGCCCGGCCTGTTTTCGCCTGGGGTTTCGGTCGCGTCACCCCATGGCGCGCATCACTGCGGGCTGGGCGAATTTGCGCACCCGTTTGTTCGGTCTGCCCTACGGCGATCAGGGCCTGTTGATTTCGCAAGATGATTACGCGGCCGCGGGCGGATACCCCGACGTGCCCTTGATGGAAGACGTGGCCTTGGCCCGGGCGCTGCCGAATATCACTGTGATGCCCGCCACAGCCACCACTGGGGCAGAAAGATACACCCGCGATGGATGGGGCCGCCGGGGATTGAAGAATTTGACCCTTTTGACACGATATTTGTTGGGCGCGGACCCGCGACGGCTGGCGAAACGGTACTAAGTGCTGCACAAACAGTGCAACGTTTCTTGAAAGGCCAGCCCATGTCCCTGAACCACGGTCGATCCTATCTTGCCATTCCTGGCCCGTCAGTGATGCCAGATGCCGTGTTGCAAGCCATGCACCGGCCATCGCCCAATATTTACGCGGGCGAATTGATTGATTTAACGGCATCTTTGATCCCGGATCTGTTGCACGTGGCCCGATCCAGCCAAAAAGTGGCGATCTACATCGCCAATGGCCACGGCGCATGGGAAGCGGCCCTGGCCAACACTGTGGCCCCGGGCGAACGCATTTTGTTGCTGGCCACTGGGAACTTCGGCCATGGTTGGGCGGATATGGCGGAACGCTTGGGCGCTGTGGTGGACCGGGTGGAATTCGGCAAGCGCAGCCCCATTGATCCCACAGCCGTGGCCGATGCCTTGGCCAAGCGCAACGATTACAAGGCGGTCATGGCCGTGCACGTGGACACCGCCACATCAGCCCGCAGTGATATCGCCGCGGTGCGCCAGGTGATGGACGATGCGGGGTCAGATGCCCTGCTGTTTGCCGATTGCATCGCCAGCCTGGGCTGCGATGATTTCCGGTTTGATGATTGGGGCGTGGATGTCATGGTGACGGCCTGCCAAAAGGGCCTGATGACCCCGCCGGGCATGGCGTTCGTTTATTTCAATGACCGCGCAGATGCCGCGCGCCAGGGGTTGGCGCAGGTCAGCCCTTATTGGGATTGGTCCCCGCGCGTGGACCCGGACATGTACTACCAATATTTCTGCGGCACGGCGCCAACCCACCACCTGTATGGCTTGCGCGTGGCCTTGGACATGATCAAAGCGGAAGGGCTGGACAATGTCTTTGACCGGCACCGTACTTTGGCCCAGGCCATCTGGGCCGCGTCCGATGCTTGGGGGCAAGACGGCCCCTTGGAATTGAATATCCAAAACCCAGACCACCGCAGCCACGCGGTCACCGGCGTGCGCATCGGCGCGCCCTTGGGCACGCAGTTGCGCGAATGGTGCGAACACCAAGCGGGTCTGACCTTGGGCATCGGCCTGGGCATGGCCGCCCCCGATGATCCCGCCTGGCACGGGTTTTTCCGCTTCGGGCACATGGGCCATGTGAACGCCCAAATGGTCATAGGCCTGGTGGGCACGGTGGACGCCGGATTGAAAGCTTGCGCCATCGACCACGGGGCAGGGGCGGTGGACGCGGCAGCCCGCGTCATCGCGGCGGCCCCTTTGCCAAAAGTGCTGGCGGCCAAAGCGGAACCCTGCTGCTGACGCGCGGCTTGGCACCGGGCCTGGATGTTCCGGCCCGGGTCATCGCAAAACCAGCAACGCCCAAGAGACCGGAGGCACACTCCGTACACCGACTGCCGAAAATAAAGAGGGCACCGGGTCCATTACGCAGGCCCATCCTGTGGGGTCAGCCGCCTTTCCAACTGGTCTGACCACGGCGCATGGGGCGCGGAAGGGCAGCTTCGCCCAAAGGTGTAAAGACTGTCTTACCCCACCGCCCGCAGCGCGTCGGGCAGGGCGGCGCGCAACGCGGCCATTTCATCTGGGCCGCCGCACGACACACGGATGCAACGGTTTAACGGCGCGACGCCTGGCATTCGCACAAAGATGCGCCGATCTATCAATTGGTCCAAAACCGCCTTCGCAAAATCGCCATCACGCCCGCAATCCACGGCCACAAAATTGGTGGCCGATGGCAGCGTCGTCAGCCCGTTTTCTGCTGCGATTTGGGCAATGGCATCGCGGCTGTCCGTCACCATTTGCCGCACGCGGTGGAAGTAATCTTGGTCCGCCAATGCGGCCAACGCGCCCGCCTGGCTGACCCGGGTCATGCCAAAATGATTGCGCACTTTGTCAAAGGCTTGGATCAAATCATGCGGCCCAAAAGCATACCCAACGCGCGCGCCTGCCAACCCGTAAGCCTTTGAAAAGGTTCGCATTCTGATCACATTGTGGGTGTCCGCGGGAATGTCTGGAATGGCGTCCGTCGGGGCCAGATCTGCATAAGCCTCGTCCAGCAGCAGCAAACAGCCATCGGGCAAATTGGCCGCAACATGGGCAA
>JAHDCP010000096.1 GCA_020629775.1 Planktomarina sp. | reverse complement strand
GGCGGCAAAGCTGTCAAAGAAGGCGTCGACAAAGCCGAAGCAGAAGACATCAAAGCCAAGCTGGAAGCAGCAGGCGCAGAAGTCGAACTGAAGTAATTTCGGTACTATGCTTTAAAGAAGGCCGTCCCTTTTGGGGCGGTCTTCTTTGTTGGGGTAAAGCAACGAACGGTGCGTTAAGCCCTGACCCGAAATGGCTGAATTTTGGCGGCACAACCTGTACACAACCCGTACACTGGGGCGTTTGCCGGCCAAAGGTTAACAAACGCTGCGAAAGCCTTAATCAGCGGTTAACGCCCGCCACAAGTTATCCTGCCCAAAGCGCCGTGGTGGGGTGAAATTGTGACCAGGCAAACCAGAATGCTTGGTGGCTGCCCATGTCCTGGCCGGCGCTGTCCACAACTTTGATACCCCCGGCATCCAAGCGCAATTCGACACCTTCAAAAGATACGGTTTGCCCGTCCCATAACGCCAAAAGGGCTTTGCTGCGTTGGAACGCCACTGGTGTGCCTGATGGGGTGACAACGCCAATCACATCTTCATGCACGCCCAAACGCGGGTCCACATCCCCCACAGGGAATATCGGCCCGGCGGCATCGCGGCCATTTCGGAAATCAAAGTTTCGCCCCAGGGCCAGTTCTTCCGCCAACACAGTGGTATGGGGATAGGTGGTTTTCCAATCGCCCCAGGTGGTGGTGATGACCGGCGCTTGGTCAAGCTTAAGGTCCAGGTCGGCCAATGGTCCCGTAACGGCGGTGCCCAAAAATGTGTCGAACACGGAATGGGTGCGCACGTCGTACATGACTTTGTTAGAACGGATCAAAAGACCCGATGTCCGCAACACTGGGCGCGACACCCCGGCCGGCAAGCCGTCGGTGAAATACGCCTGGGCAGATCCGCACAGCGTGCAATACGGAATCCCCAGGTCCCGCCCGCCCAAGGTGTCGTTTACCATTTCACGCACTTCCATGATCTGGCGGGGATACGCGCGTGCTTGGCCATTCAATGTAATGCCAAAAACAACGTCATCATCGTGCAACCATGCCGCCCCGGCGGCATTGGTGGTTTCTGGATTGTCTGCGGCGGGAATGCAGTTGCACGGATCATCGGTGGTGTCAAAGGGCCGGTCATCGATCAGAACGCCGCCCCAAGACACGTGCCGCCAATCCACGTCGCCTTCCACAAATATCTTATCCCAGCCGGGGACGATGCTGGTGAAGATTGTCCGCTTATAGGTTAGGTAATCTGGCGGTGCAGGAATATCCCAGGCGATCAACAGGTTTGTAACCTGCCCCCAATCCCCCGCTTTTTGAATCGGCACATTCAACAGTGTTGCTGCGGCGGTGGCCAGTTTTTGGTTCATTGCGTCGGTGGTGATGAACCGCATCATGTCACTGACAACCCAGGCCAGACGCGGGTCTTGGGACTGAGCAATTTCCAGCAAAGCAATGTCTTGGTCCCGCCCCCAAGTTGATTGTTGAAACACGTCCACGAATGCCACTTCCAGGGCAGCCTTGATCGGGTCTGACAGCGGGGTCGTGGGTATGACGGGCGGATTGCCAAATGTGCGGGCCACGTGATCGGGCACAGTTTGGGTGGATTGGGCGAGCCCGCCTGTGGCCCAAGCCATGCATAAAACCGCTGTGGCGATGGGCTTCAAAAGAAAACGGGTGGGGATCATGGGCAATTCCTTTGGCGGTCACGGCGGGTTTGCACAGGGTATATCGAATTTTGCGCTGGCCACTAATCACTCTGACTTCACGTTCGCGCGGGCCAAGTCTGATTTTTGGATAAAGGCACAGGAAGTTCTGTCCGATTCTGAAAAGCCCCCGCCATTTTTGGAAAAAACGCACTGGTTTTCGAAATCGAAGCGCAGTGTGCAGTGCAGTGCGGCATCCAAGGGTCAGCAACACGGAACACATCGTTCCCGACCTGACAAAAGGACCAAGACCATGACACAGACAGCCCACACAACAGCCCGCACATTTTTGGCAAACCAGCGCCCCATGACATCTTTGATGGACAAGGACTTGGCCGCCATCAGCCCAGACATGGTCTTCGATAAATCGGATTGGGTGCCGTTGTATTTTGATCGTGGCAATGCAGTAACATCAGACTGCGGCACCATCACCGCGTACCGGGCTGTCACTTTGAAGGGCGAGTCGTTGTGGATGGTATTCACCCCAGCCAAGGCGCGGGGATATCACGCCGATTGCACCGATCCTTTCGAAGCCATTGAACGCGCCCAGCACGCTTGGGCCCACCGCCGGGCTGTGCGCCAGCAATGGGCCACTGTTGAAGCGACCGCCAGCGATCTGATCTGGGGCCGCCAGCGGTTCAATGTGACCGTCGCTGATTTGGAAACATCGCCCTTGTGCACCATGGGCTGTGCCGGATTCCGCAATGCCATTGGATTGGGTAGGGTCACTAAGATCCCCGGTTGGATGGCGGCCCTGCTGATGAAGGTGGAACCGCAGTTGGGGTTTGTTATCCACGCGGCCATGGAACGCAACCGCGCCACGCGGACGGCCGATGCTGCAGCCTTTGTGGGTTTGCCTGCCTAAGCCCAGCCAGACCCCAGACTGGACAAAGCGAAACTTTCAGCCATCATGCAACCCATGGTGGCTGGGGGTGATTTTGGAACTGCTGTATTTTGATATGGCCGTGCGGGGCGCGGCAACGGCTGTGTCTGTGTTGTTGGTGGCCATGGTTTGGGGCAGCCGGATCACGCGTGAAGCGCAGTTGGCTTTCACCTTTCTGGTAATGGTCACCACCTGCAATATGTGGAGCAAGGTCGGCCCTGTGATCGGCCTGCCTGACGTATTTTTAGAAAATGCCAAATATCTGAATGTATGCGCGACCTTGGCCATGACGTGGTTTGCGGTGGTGATTTTTTTGGATGATCGTCGGTTTTCTTGGGCTTGGTATGGGTCTGCTGTGGCCATTGCGGTTGCGATCTTGTGCACCCCCAACTGGCCAGAGATTATTCCCTTTTTGCGAGTTTATGCAGGACTGCACTTCGTGGCGCTTTTGGTTTTGGTGTTGTGGTCGGCCCAGGGGGATTTGCAGGATGCCCGGCGCCGCGTGCGCCCATTGATGGCAGCATTTTTGCTGATCTATTGCTTGGGGCAGGCCGCAACGGCGCGACCGATGCAAGATATGCGCACTTTGGATGTTCAAATCTGGCAAGCGTCGACCTTTTTGGCATTCCTATTTATTTTCGCCATCTGGTCGTTGAAGACCAATGTCGCCCATTGGCCCGGCAAGGTGGACCCCCATGATGCCGCCATACCAACCCCGGCCCAGGTCACGTCTGAACAGACCATTCTTGTTGGCCGTATTCAGGCGCAGATGGCCGAAGGCGTTTGGCGGTCAGAAGGGTTAACGGTGGGCGAATTGGCGGGCAAGGTAGGCGCGCCCGAACACCAAGTGCGCAAGGCGATCAACCAAGTGTTGGGGCACCGGAACTTTGCCAGTTTCATCAACGCCGCACGGGTAGAAGCCGCCAAACAGCGATTGGGCGACCGGGATGCTTTGGGGGTGACGGTGCTGGAAGTGGCGTTCGATGTGGGGTTCAGTTCATTGGGCCCCTTCAACCGCGCGTTCCGGGAAAAAACGGGTGTGTCCCCCACGGAGTTTCGCAAAACCGCTTTGGATGCCCCAGTCTAGATGCGACCCCAGGGGATTTTTGCCCAAAGCATTTCATGAACAACATAAGTAACAAAACCTGTCATAGCACCCGCCACAGCGATGCCCCCGCCAGCCGCAATGGAACCTGTAAACAGGAACCCAATCACCGACATGGAGACCAATCCGGCGCATTGCCAGGTGGCGGCTTTGGCAAACAAGCGCGGGCGGCTGTCCATGAATATTCCCTTTCCAATCGGTTGTTGTGCGTGGGGTAAGCCAAATTCAGATTTGTGGACATTTGGTGAATTTGCTGCTTTAGCAATATCTTGATGATTATAGTCTACAAAGTAGGGTAAAATGGACAAGCGGGACCGTGCCGCGATTTTTCGCAAGCGGCTGCAAGATACAATGGCAGTGCAGGGCATTTCAAAAAGCGGCCTGGCGCGGGACGTGCGCGTGGATCGGTCCACCATTGGGCAGCTCTTGAAGGACGACGGACCTCGTCTGCCCAACGCCCAATTGGCAGCAGATGTAGCAGCGGCATTGCGGGTCAGCACTGATTGGTTGTTGGGGTTAACCAACCGTCCCGAAACCCCAGGGGATATAGTGGGGGCGGCCCTGGCGTTAAGTCCGGCGGAACGCACATCGGCGGATGCGCAATTGTTGGCCTGGCACCAAGAAGCCGTGGGATACAAAGTGCGCCACGTGCCAGCAACACTGCCGGATATTTTGAAAACCAAAGCCATGCTGGAATGGGAATACGCATCTTTTCAAGATCGGGATTTGCCCCAGGCCCATGCGGCGATGCAGGACCAGTTGGAATGGCTGACATCGGGCGTGTCGGACTATGAAATTGCAATTCCTATTCATGAAGTCCAAGCCTGCGCCAGTGGGGCTGCCTATTACCAAGGGGCCCCAGCAGATGTGCGTCGTGGCCAATTGGCGTTTTTGGGTTCCCAATGCGATGCTTTATTTCCACGCCTTCGGATATTCTTGTTTGATGCCCACCGTGTTTACAGTTCGCCCGTCACGGTATTCGGGCCAAATCTGGCAGTGGTGTATGTGGGGCAGTGTTATCTGGCATTCCGCGAGGTAGAGCGGGTCAAAGCCCTGAGCAACCATTTTGATTGGCTGGTGCGCGAAGCCACGGTGGATGCCCGCCATGTAGCTGGTCATTTAAGGGACTTGGTGAAGACCCAAGCGGGACAGTATAAATCGATACATTTTGCAAAGCCTGCACCCGCACCCTTGTCAATTTCTTAAGAAAGCCCTATCTGCCAACCATCCAGCGGGTTCGTCGATTCGATCCCGCTGTTTGGCGTTTAAATGGATGTGGAGGAAATTTACCCTAAATCAGCAACACAGCCTTTCAAAGTAAATCGCCAATTTTCATTAAATGACGGTTTTCTTGGAAAGGGTGGGTCGGGCGCGCACCACTGGGCCGGTGTGCAAGGATAGACCCTTCTTTTCAGTCTTTGACCGTTCACCTGCGGTGCCCCGACGCAGCGTGTGCAAACAAAGATGGAGTGCGCTTAAGCATGGCACAATCGTTCCTAGGACAAAAACGTCTTCGTAAATATTACGGTAAAATCCGTGAAGTTTTGGAAATGCCGAACCTGATTGAGGTTCAGCGGTCTTCCTATGATCTGTTCTTGCGGTCCGGCGACAGCCTGACACCGCTGGATGGCGAAGGGATCAAAGGCGTTTTCCAATCGGTCTTCCCGATCAAAGATTTCAACGAAACCGCAATTTTGGAATTCGTGAAGTACGAGCTGGAAAAGCCGAAGTACGACGTTGAGGAATGCCAACAGCGCGACATGACATATGCAGCCCCCTTGAAGGTGACGCTGCGCTTGATCGTGTTTGATATCGACGAAGATACAGGCGCGAAGTCGGTAAAAGACATCAAAGAACAAGACGTGTTCATGGGCGATATGCCTTTGATGACACCGAACGGCACATTTGTTGTGAACGGCACCGAACGGGTTATCGTTTCCCAGATGCACCGTTCGCCAGGTGTGTTCTTTGACCACGACAAAGGCAAATCCCACAGCTCGGGCAAGCTGCTGTTTGCATGTCGGATCATTCCTTACCGCGGGTCTTGGTTGGACTTTGAATTTGACGCCAAAGATATCGTGCATGCACGGATCGACCGCCGTCGTAAATTGCCGGTGACCACACTGCTGTACGCGCTGGGCCTTGATCAAGAAGCGATCATGGATGCGTACTACAACACTGTCGATTTCACATATGAAAAAGGCAAAGGCTGGGTCACCAAGTTCTTCCCGGAACGTGTGCGTGGCACACGCCCCTTGTTTGATCTGATCAACGCCGAAACCGGTGAATTGATCGCGGAAGCGGGTAAAAAAGTAACGCCGCGCGCTGTGAAGAAAATTTTGGACGAAGGCGAAGTGCCAAACCTGTTGGTTCCGTTTGAACACATCATGGGCAAATTCGCGGCCAAAGACATCATCAACGAAGAAACCGGCGCGATTTACATCGAAGCGGGCGACGAGTTGACGTGGGAAGTGGACAAAGACGGCGAAGTGATCGGCGGTTCTGTGAAAGAACTGTTGGATGCTGGCATCTTGTCGGTTCCTGTTTTGGACATCGATAACGTGACTGTGGGCGCCTACATGCGCAACACCATGGCTGCTGACAAGAACATGTCCCGCGAAACAGCACTGATGGACATTTACCGCGTGATGCGTCCGGGTGAACCCCCCACCGTTGATGCGGCGTCTGCGTTGTTCGACACATTGTTCTTCGATTCAGAGCGGTATGACCTGTCTGCCGTTGGACGCGTGAAGATGAACATGCGTTTGGCTTTGGATGCGGAAGACACCGTGCGCACCTTGCGCAAGGAAGACATCGTTTCGTGCATCAAAGCGTTGGTGGACCTGCGCGACGGGCGCGGCGACATCGACGACATTGACCACCTGGGCAACCGCCGCGTGCGGTCCGTGGGTGAATTGATGGAAAACCAGTACCGTGTCGGCTTGCTGCGCATGGAACGGGCCATCAAGGAACGCATGTCATCCGTCGAAATCGACACAGTGATGCCGCAAGACCTGATCAATGCAAAACCAGCCGCCGCTGCGGTACGTGAATTCTTTGGGTCCAGCCAGCTGTCGCAGTTCATGGACCAAACCAACCCATTGTCCGAAGTCACGCACAAGCGCCGCTTGTCCGCGTTGGGCCCTGGCGGTTTGACCCGCGAACGTGCAGGTTTTGAGGTGCGCGACGTTCACGCTACGCACTATGGCCGGATGTGCCCAATTGAAACGCCGGAAGGGCCGAACATTGGTCTGATCAACAGCTTGGCCACGTTCGCGCGTGTGAACAAGTATGGCTTCATTGAAACGCCGTACCGCAAAGTTGTGGATGGCAAGGTCACTGACGAAGTGAACTACATGTCCGCCACCGAAGAAATGCGCCACACCGTAGCCCAGGCGAACGCGGCGTTGAACGAAGACGGCACTTTCCAAAATGAAATGGTGTCCACCCGTCAAAACGGGGACTACACTCTGGCGGCCACAGAAAATGTGGATCTGATCGACGTTTCGCCCAAACAGCTTGTGTCTGTTGCGGCATCTTTGATCCCGTTCTTGGAAAACGACGACGCCAACCGCGCGTTGATGGGGTCCAACATGCAACGCCAAGCCGTGCCATTGCTGCGCGCCGAAGCGCCGTTGGTGGGGACTGGTATTGAAGAAGTTGTGGCCCGGGATTCCGGTGCTGCGATCATGGCGAAGCGCGGCGGGATCATCGACCAAGTTGATGCGCAACGTATCGTTATTCGTGCCACAGAAGATTTGGAATTGGGTGACGCGGGCGTTGATATTTACCGCATGCGCAAGTTCCAACGGTCCAACCAAAATACCTGTATCAACCAGCGTCCGCTGGTGAAGGTGGGCGACTATGTGACCAAGGGCGAAGTTATCGCCGATGGTCCGTCCACGGACTTGGGTGAATTGGCCTTGGGTAAAAACGTGGTGGTCGCGTTTATGCCTTGGAACGGGTACAACTACGAAGACAGTATCTTGATTTCTGAACGTATCGCTCGCGATGACGTGTTCACATCCGTCCACATTGAAGAATTCGAAGTGGCGGCCCGTGACACGAAACTGGGTCCAGAAGAAATCACACGCGACATTCCAAACGTGGGCGAAGAAGCCCTGCGTAACTTGGACGAAGCGGGTATCGTTTACATCGGGGCCGACGTGGGTCCGGCTGATATTCTGGTGGGGAAAATCACCCCCAAAGGCGAAAGCCCCATGACACCAGAAGAAAAGCTGCTGCGCGCCATCTTTGGTGAAAAAGCATCCGACGTACGCGACACATCGTTGCGTTTGCCCCCAGGTGACTTCGGGACAATCGTTGAAGTGCGCGTCTTTAACCGCCACGGCGTGGAAAAAGACGAACGCGCGCTGCAAATCGAACGCGAAGAGGTGGAACGCCTGGCCCGTGACCGTGACGACGAGTTGGCGATCTTGGACCGCAACATCTATGCCCGTTTGCGTGGCATGATCGAAGGCAAAGAAGCCGTCAAAGGGCCCAAAGGCACCAAAGTTGGAACGCTGACACCTGAACTGCTGGACGAAACGCCTCGCAGCCACTGGTGGATGTTCGCCATGAAGGACGACGCCGATGCCCAAGTTCTGGAAGCTTTGAACGAACAGTACGAAGCCCAGAAGCGCACATTGGATGCGCGGTTCGAAGACAAGGTGGAAAAAGTCCGCCGTGGCGACGATTTGCCCCCAGGTGTGATGAAAATGGTCAAAGTCTTCGTGGCGGTGAAGCGTAAGCTGCAACCGGGCGACAAAATGGCCGGTCGTCACGGGAACAAAGGGGTTATCTCCAAGGTTGTTCCCATGGAAGATATGCCATTCTTGGCGGACGGTACACCGGTTGATTTCGTTCTGAACCCGCTGGGCGTTCCTTCGCGGATGAACGTGGGTCAAATTTTGGAAACCCACATGGGTTGGGCCGCACGCGGCTTGGGTCTGAACATCGATGACGCGCTGGGCGAATACCGCCGCAGTGGTGATCTGACACCAGTTCGTGACGCCATGAAATTGGCCTATGGTGACGACGTGTACGAAGAAGGCATCAACGGCATGGACGAAAAGTCCTTGTTGGAAGCGGCTGGAAACGTGACAGACGGTGTTCCAATCGCGACGCCAGTGTTTGACGGCGCCAAAGAAGGTGATGTGAACAACGCATTGATGCGGGCTGGCTTCAGCGAATCCGGTCAGTCGGACTTGTTCGACGGACGCACCGGTGAACAGTTTGCACGTAAAGTGACAGTGGGCATCAAGTACTTGCTGAAACTGCACCACTTGGTGGACGACAAAATTCACGCCCGTTCGACTGGGCCGTACTCCTTGGTCACGCAGCAGCCGCTGGGTGGTAAAGCACAGTTTGGTGGTCAGCGCTTCGGTGAGATGGAGGTCTGGGCCCTGGAAGCTTACGGCGCTGCATACACCTTGCAAGAAATGCTGACAGTTAAGTCGGATGACGTGGCCGGTCGTACTAAAGTGTACGAGTCGATCGTGAAGGGTGAAGACAACTTTGAAGCTGGGGTTCCAGAATCCTTTAACGTGCTTGTCAAAGAAGTCCGCGGCCTTGGCCTGAACATGGAAC
>JAHDCP010000095.1 GCA_020629775.1 Planktomarina sp. | reverse complement strand
ATTCGCGGCCCCGGTATTCTTCCACGAATTCGCGGCGGTTGATGCGGGCTTGGTCTGCCAGTTTCACCATGGAACTGTCGATAGACATGATCCGGCGGTTGATCCCATACAACTGGTCAATCAACGCTTCGATCCGGTTGTTGTGCAGGTGCAATTCATTCACCAGTTCAACGATTTCGGACCGCAGAACCTGGTATTTCTTTTCTGATTTGTCAGAAAATGATGCATCTTCGTTCAAGGTGGCGGAAATCCGGTTGTCCTGCATTTCCGACAGCATGGCGTAATCCAACGCAATGCGTTCCAAAGTTTCCAAAACCCGCGGCTTCAGCGCGGCTTCCATGGCCGCAAGCGAAAGGTTGGCCCCTTCGTCATCATCGTCGTCGTCATCGTTGACGATGGGATTGCCGTCGGCATCCAATTCTTGGGCTTTTTCTTCTTTGGTATCAGCGGCGGCCCCGGCAGCCGGTGCCACGGCTTGTTCTTCTTCACCTTCTTCTTCGCCCATTTGGCGGCCAAAGGTGGTTTCCAGGTCAATCACATCGCGCAACAAAATGTCTTCAGACAGAAGTTCGTCGCGCCAGATGGTGATGGCTTGGAATGTTAGGGGGCTTTCGCACAGGCCCGCAATCATCGTGTTGCGGCCCGCTTCGATCCGTTTTGCGATGGCGATTTCGCCTTCGCGCGACAACAGTTCCACTGACCCCATTTCGCGCAAGTACATGCGCACAGGATCGTCCGTCCGGTCCAGCTTTTCAGCTTCTGCCCCTGCCAAAGCCACATCGCGGGTTTGGTTTGTGGTGGTGACGTCCGTGGTGCCCTTGTCTTCGTCTTCCGCTTCATCGTCTTCGGTGACTTGGATGCCCATTTCGGACAACATCGACATCACGTCTTCGATTTGGTCGGAAGAAACTTGATCGGGTGGCAAAGCCGCATTCAGCTGATCATAAGTGATGAACCCACGTTCACGCGCTTCAGCGATCATCTTTTTGATCGCGGCTTGGCTCATGTCGGTCATCGGTTCTGAGCGACCATCGTCCTTAGAGTTGTCTGCGGTGTCCTTAGCGGCCATGGCGCGGTCCTTTCGGTACGGTGGTCTGCGGCAAACGAATCACCCCAAGAAGTGATTCGGTGTACATTAAACTGATTCGGTTAGGATTTCCCAGACGTGCTGAGCACGACAGATCAACGTTGTTTCGTTTTTGAGAAATCGATCTGCTTGGCCAGATTTTCAAGGGCCTCGCGTTCAGAAACATCCATCTTTGCGCCATTTTTGCCGATTGCAAAATCAACGGTCTTTTCAGGCCCGCCCCGATCCGCATCTTCGCGCGACTTGGACAGCTGCCCCAAACGCCAAGTCAGACCTTCATCGGCGGTATCGTCAAAGTCATCCAAAGCCTCGGACAAGGCGCGTTGGCCGGATTGGGCCACCACCAATTGGGTCAGTTCGTGCTTCAAACAATCGCGCACAAATTCACGTTCGCCCGCGCGGCGCACCGCCGGGGCAATGCGCACCACGCTGCGTTGGGTCAGGTTGGTTAACACATCATGGCCAAAGCCCGCCTGGGTGGCTTCCAACAGGGCCGTGTCTTCACCAATGTAAGACAACAAGAACCCCAACAGCTGCGCATGTTGTGGCACTTCGAATTCCATGCCTTCAAGATCGGGCAAAACTTCAGGCAAGATCCAGGGGTTCGTCAAGATAGATGCCAAAATCACAGCTTCGCGAACAGCGCTGGGGGCCACATCTGATTGCGCCAAGAAGGATGTCTTGGTCACCGCTTGCGGTGCATCCGGGGCCTGCCACCCCCCCTTTTTGCGCGGCGGCGGACGGAACAGGTTCCACCGCAGATCTTTGATTTCTTGGCCATAATGGGACCGGATTGATGGATCTTTGATTCTGCGCAAATGTTCACGCAGGGATTTGTCCAAGGCCGCTTTGCGTTCCGGGCTGTCGAAGGTTTTTCCCTCAGTTTCGCGCTGCCACAACAGATGCACCATGGGCTTGGCGGCGGACAATATCTCTTTCATCGCGCCCCGCCCGCCGGCGCGCAACACATCGTCTGGGTCTTTGCCATCGGGCATCATGGCAAACCGTAAGGACTTGCCAGCTTCCAACAACGGTAACGCCAAGTCGATCACACGCAAAGCCGCCCGCAGGCCCGCTTTATCGCCGTCCAAGGCAATGATGGGTTCGTCAGACACGCGCCACAAAAGTTGCAGCTGGTGTTCAGTGACAGCTGTTCCAAGCGGCGCTACAGACGCCTGAAACCCCGCCAAATTCAGGGCAATCACGTCCATATACCCTTCGGCCACGATCAAGGAATGTCCCTTGCCGGCCGCTTCGCGCGCGGGGGCGTGGTGGTACAAAGACCGCCCCTTATCAAACAATTCAGTTTCGGGGGAATTCAGATATTTGGCGTTATCATTTGGGTCCATGGCCCGGCCCCCAAAGGCCATGGCCCGCCCACGCACATCCCGGATGGGGAACATGATCCGGTTGCGAAACGTATCATACGGGCGCTTGCCAGTGTTTGACGGCTTGGCCAACCCTGCCGCCAAGATCAAATCTTCCGCCACGCCTTTGCCCACCAGGTGATCCCAAAGCCCTTGCCAAGCATCGGGGGCAAAGCCGATTTCAAACTTGTCTTGGGCGGCTTCATCCAAACCGCGCCCGGCCAAATACTCCCGCGCGTCAGACGCGGCCCCGGTTTGCAATTGCAACCGGAAGAATTTGACGGCGTGGTCCATGACCTCCACCAATTGGGTGCGGCGGTCCGCTTTTTCTTTGGCCTTGGGGTCACGTGCGGGCATTTGCATCCCGGCTTCGCCCGCCAAAATCTCCACCGCTTCCATGAAGCTGACGTTTTCCGTTTCTTTGATGAACCCCAACGCATCGCCTTTGGCATGGCACCCAAAGCAGTAATAATACCCCTTTCGGTCATCTACGTGGAAGCTGGCGGTTTTTTCTTGGTGGAACGGGCATGGGGCCCACATATCGCCCTTGCCTTGATTGGATTTGCGGGTGTCCCACATGACTTTGCGCCCCACCACCTGACTGATGGAGGTGCGGGTTCTGAGTTCATCTAAAAATCCAGGTGGCAGTGACATTCCACAATACTAAGCATTCCCGGCCAAAGCTGCCACCGATTCCATTGCGGTTTGTACTTCATGCACCAATGTGGGGCCCATGGACCGGAACACCATCACCTGAAATTGATCCTGACCCACACACAAAACAGCGCCGGACATATGGGCCACTTGGCACCGTGCCGCACAACCAGGACCAAAAGCGGCGCCCAAAGGCAAGCCCGTGATCCGCGCCAATACATCGCGCACGCCTGGTCCTGACAGGTCCATGACAGCCCAGGCATCGGATTGGTCTGTGACAGCAGCCGTTTTGTTGATTTCTTTGGTCAGTGCCCGGCCCACCACCATGATCTGGGAATGGGAAAACGCAAATGCCCTGGGACCATCCCCCGACAGTTCGCCGGGCCCCGGCCAAGCCAGGCCCATCTTTTTCAACGCCTTTGCCGCTTGGCTGTCTTTCCCCATGAAGGGGGCCACCAACCAAATCGGGGTTTGGGGAACTTCGGCCGCGGTGACTGTGCCGATCGTAAGGGGCAACAGTCCATGCATCGGACTTTTTTCCACCAGATCAATCACGCAAACGCCCCCCATCCGGATCAAAGAACACCGGGTCGCAAACTTCGACCTGCACATGCAAATCGTTCAAATGTTCCACCATCACCACCGTTTCCCCGATCCGCGCACGGCCGTTTTTCAAAAAGCCCAGCGCCAATGTGCTGTCCAGCGTGGGCGAAAAGCACGCCGACGTGACATGACCCTGGTCAGTGGTGCGATGCACGTCGTCCCCTGCGTTGAACAAATGCGCCCCCGCCAAGATTTTCTTGACCGCCCCCACCGGTTTTAACCCCACCAACTGGGCACGATCCGGGTCGTTTAACCCCGGGCGGGCGCTGGCGGTTTTTCCAATGCAATCTTTGGACACCGCCACCATCTTGCCCATCCCCAGATCGCCAGCTGTGACCCGGCCGTCGATTTCTGCGTGGGTGATAAACCCCTTTTCAATGCGCAAAACGTTCAAAGCTTCCATGCCGTAAGGTCCGCCGCCTTGCTGTTCTGCCGCTGCTAACAACGCATCAAACACCGCAGCGCCAAAGCGCGCCGGAACAGCCAATTCATAGGCATGTTCGCCGGAAAAGCTGATGCGGAACAAACGGGCGTTTTGGCCACCCACGGAAAAATCTCCGCACCCCATGACTGGAAACGCCTTGTTGGTCACAGGCGCATCCAAAACAGCATCCAACACCGCGCGGGACTTTGGCCCGGCCACCGCAAACTGCGCCCATTGTTCTGTGACCGATGCAAAGCTGACATTGAAATCAGGGCGCAGACACTGGTGCACAAATTCCAAATGCCGCATCACCTGGCCTGCGGCGGCGGTGGTGGTGGTCATCAAAAAGTGATTTTCGCCCAAACACGCCGTGGTGCCATCGTCCAAAACAAAGCCGTCTTCGCGCAACATCAGGCCGTATTTTACCTTGCCAACCTTCAATGTGGAAAAGCGGCCCGTGTACACCAAATCCAAAAACGCGCCTGCATCGGGGCCTTGGATGTCAATCTTGCCCAGGGTGGACACATCGCACACCCCCACGGCCGATCTGACCATGGCAACTTCGCGATCACATGAATCGCGCCATGTGCGTTCACCAGGTTGCGGAAAATACGACGGACGATACCAAAACCCTGCTTCGATCAAGGGCGCTTTGCGCGCCACCGTGGCCGCGTGGCTGGTGGTGAACCGTTCAGGCGCAAAACCCTTGCCATGGGCCCCTGCCCCCAAGGCGGCAATGGACACCGGCACATAAGGGGGGCGGAAGGTAGTGGTGCCCGTTTCGGGAATGCCGCGCCCCGTGGCATCGGCCAAAACCGCCAACGCCAATACGTTGGACATTTTACCTTGGTCCGGGGCCATACCTTGGGTGGTGTACCGCTTCATATGTTCCACAGATCGGAAGTTTTCTTGGGCGGCTTGCTGTACATCCTTGGTGGTGACATCGTTTTGGAAATCCAGCCATCCGCGCCCATGCCCAGGCACATGCCACAGCGGTTCCAACCCAGTGGGCCGGGCGTCCGTTGCAGGAATTGGTGGGGTTGGCGCAACGGCACCCAAGTCCTTGGCCACGGCGGCGGCAACGTTCACACCGTCGGCCAAGACGGCGCTTGTTTCCATAAGGCCACCGCATGATCCTGCCGTAACCATCCCCGGAATGGACCCGGGCGTGGGCACAAAGCTGGCGATATCTTCATCCCATGTGGGTCGCCCGTTCATGTGACACGTCAAATGCACCATGGGGTTCCAGCCGCCAGACACACCAAGACAATCACACGCCAGGCTGCGGGTATTGCCATCTTGGGTAAAGGTGATTTTGCGCAATCCTTGGCGTCCGCTAGTGCCCACCACCTGCGCCCCGGCCAACAGTTCGTAATCGCCCTGGGCCGCTGCATCAGACCGGCTGTCTAATACAGTGACGGATTGCCCTGCGGCCGCCAAATCCAGCGCCGTTTGGTGAGCGCTGTCGTTGTTGGCAAACACCGCCACGCGCTGCCCGGCTGCCACGCCGAATTTGTTCAGATACCCGCGCACGGCGCCTGCCATCATAACACCGGGGCGGTCATTGTCTGGAAACGCAATATGGCGTTCTTGTGCGCCCGCACACAACACCGCGCGGCGGGTGGAAATCCGCCAAAATGTTTCTTCGGGCAGCGTATGAACCGGTTCTGCCTGATCAAGCCCATGGCGTTGCAACGCGCCAAAATCACCTTGGTCATACGCCCCAGTGACCGTCGTATTCAACATCACACGTACATTCGGCATCGAAGCCAAGTGCGTTGCCATTTCTTCAGCCCATGCGGGGCCGGCCAAACCGTCCAGTGTTTGGGTTTCAAGCAAAAGTTGCCCACCAACCGCATCATGTTCATCGGCCAAGATCACGTCCAAGCCCGCTTGGCCCAGGGTCAAAGCCGCCATCAAACCAGCCGGTCCAGCGCCAATCACCAGCACATCGCAGTGGGCATCGGCCTTTTCAAACCGCGCCCCGTCATAGGTGGGGACCAAGGCCCCCAAACCCGCGGCGCGGCGGATCACCGGTTCGTACACTTTTTCCCAAAAAGACTGGGGCCACATGAAAGTCTTGTAATAAAAGCCAGCCCCCAAGAAGGGCGAAATAAGATCGTTCGCAGCCAGAAGATCGAACGAACGTGACGGCCAAGCGTTCTGGGAATGCGCCACCAAATTTTGGTAAATAGGCTGCATCGTTGCCCTTGCGTTGGGAACAACGGCTGCACCGCGTTTAAGCGTCACCAGGGCATTGGGTTCTTCTGATCCCATGCTGACAATCCCGCGCGCGCGATGGTATTTGAAAGACCGCCCCACCAGACGCACATCATTTGCCAACAATGCCGATGCCAGGGTATCGCCTGCGAAACCCCCAATGGTTTTACCGTCGAACTGAAAAGACAATTTTTCGGTGCGGTCGATGGCGTGCCCTTTGCCCTCAACCCTCATGACGTGCCCTCCTTGGCCAGACGCGCAGACAGGATGCCGTGGGTTACGGTGTTGCGGGTCACCACCACCCACGCGGCGCAGCCGTAATCATGGGACCACAAGTCTTCGGTGACACCGGCCGGGTTTTCACGGTTGTGCAGATAATCATCCCAAGCGGCATCGCCCGCATCGGGGGCGGGGCGGTCCATCAAAGACGCATGGCCAAGATAACTGAATTCGCGACTGTCACGTTGGCCGCACAGGGGGCATGGGATTTTCATAACGCGTTTCCCTTAATGCAAATTGTGATGGCTGCCGGTGCCTTCTTCGTCCAGCAAGCCCCGGCCCGTGGTGAAGCGGTCCAACCGGAACCCTGTCGCCGCCGGGTGCGGGCGATCTTGGGCGATAAGATGGGCGTAACAATTGCCCGATGCAGGGATCGCCTTGAACCCGCCGTAACACCAGCCCCCGTTAAAATAGAGCCCGTCGATATGGGTTTTATCGATGATGGGGGACCCGTCCGATGACATATCCATAATCCCGCCCCATGACCGCAACATCTTGGCCCGACCGATCATGGGCATCAGGGTCATTGCGGCCTCACAGACATGTTCAGCCATGGGCAAATTCCCCCGCGCCGCATAACTGGCATATCCGTCCAAGTTGCCGCCAAACACCAGCCCACCCTTGTCAGATTGACTGATATAAAAATGCCCCAACATTCCATAGCTGACGACGTGATCAATGCAGGGTTTCAGCCCTTCAGTGACAAAGGCCTGCAATACATGGCTTTCGATGGGCAGACGCATGCCCGCCATGGCCGCCACTTGGCTTGATCGGCCCGCCACCACAATGGCCACTTTCTTGGTCCTGATGGCACCGCGGCTGGTTTGCACGCCCTGCACCACCCCGCCGGCCGTATCGATGCCGGTGACTTCACAGTTTTGAATGATATCAACCCCGCGCCGGTCAGCCCCGCGCGCCAACCCCCATGCCACCGCGTCGTGGCGCGCAGTGCCCGCCCTGCGGTACAACATGCCGCCATAAATCGGGAACCGGGTCTGGTCATAATCCAGATATGGCAAGGTCTTTTTCAACTGACCCAAGGACAACAGCTCTGCGTCATCGCCTTGGTTGATCACCGCATTGGCCCGGCGCATGGCCGCATCGCGCGCGCCGTCACTGTTGAAAATAGTGATCTGGCCCCGTTGGGAATGCATCACATTGTAATTCAGATCAGCATCCAACCCTTCCCACAGCTTCAATGAATGGCTGTAAAATTCAGAATTGCCGGGCACCATGTAGTTGGCCCGCACAATGGTGGTATTGCGCCCCACATTGCCGCCGCCGATCCAGCCTTTTTCCAAGACCGCGACATTGGTGATGCCATGTTCTTTGGCCAGGTAATACGCCGTGGACAGCCCGTGTCCGCCGCCGCCGATAATGACCACATCATATTCTTCTTTTGGGGCCGGATCACGCCAATGGGGCTGCCAGCCTTTGTTGCCAGTCAGCCCTTCTTTCAAAATGCGCAGTGCGGAAAATGCCATCTCATGCCCCTTTGGTTTGAGTGTGGCTTAAAACCAAGGGTGGCAAAAGAACAAATGCGCCAAATTCCGGCTTTACAGCGGCTGACGCCAGGTGCTGCGCATATTGGCCCCCACAAAGGATTGCGGGTTCGAATATGCATCTGAGCTGATCCCTTGGGATTTTTCTTTTGCCCGCACGATGTTTTTGGTGGTGCCAAACACGGTGGCCCAACTGCCCCCTTGGGCCAAGGCGGTGTTCATGGATTCGATGAACCAGGTGTTGTCATTGTTGGGTTGGCACCCGAAAGAAGACCGATCTTTGGCAGCCGCCGTCAGGATAATGCGATTGGGATGTTTCAGCCCTTCGATCAATGACCCTGAAAAACACGCCTGCAAAATGATGACCTGCAAATCATTGTCCAAAGGGGCCAACAAATTGT
The DNA here is from genome assembly GCA_020629775.1 of Planktomarina sp. Classification (GTDB taxonomy): domain Bacteria; phylum Pseudomonadota; class Alphaproteobacteria; order Rhodobacterales; family Rhodobacteraceae; genus Planktomarina. The sequence goes on along the minus strand of JAHDCP010000095.1, from coordinate 841 downwards.
TCAAATCATTGCCCGTCACCAAGCCCGTGACGCGCTTGGCCTTGTCATCTTTGACCGCCAAATACCCAACGTTGCCGTGGGTGGTCCACATGGCCACCACCACATCCCGTCCATCCACGGCTTGGGCCGCAAAATCAGCAAGGGTTTTGGGGGCCGTGCCGTTGTGGCGTGTGACATTGGCCGACGTATACCCATACAGCTGTTGCCCCGCCAATCCGCCCACTGCGGCGCGCAAACTGGCGGCAAAGGTAACGACATCGTTGTCAAAAACAGGATCGCCCCAAAGGGCAGATGCCATCAAAAACGTTTTTGGTTTTTGACCCGTCGGGGCACTGGGCGGCGGTGCTGTACAGCCCATCACAGTAAGGGCAATAACGACTGTCAAAAAACGCAAAATGAACATGGCGACCTTCCAAAGTTTCGATTCAATGCCACCACGATACCTGCCGTGTTGAACATTGCAATTGTTGCGATGAACCCAATACACCATGCACACCGCGAGGAGAGACATGATGAAACACGCCCTGCCCATTGCTTTGGCCATGATGGCCACCACCGCCCCCGCCTTGGACATGACCGAAGACCAAGCCCGGTTTGTGGAATCCAATATCTTGGGCATTTTTTATCATGAATTGGGACACGCCATAATTCACCTGCAAGAGGTGCCTATTTTTGGCCAAGAAGAAGATGCGGCAGATGTTTTGTCCGCGTTCTTAATTGACGCGCTGTATGACGGCGATGTGGCCGAAGCCATCGCCTTTGATGCGGCGCTGGGGTTTATTGCTGATCCGGACGCCGCTGAAGAAGATGAACAATCCTACTGGGGTGTACATGGCCCGGA
>JAHDCP010000011.1:6175-47439 GCA_020629775.1 Planktomarina sp. | reverse complement strand
AGCAGAGCGCTCATAACGCTTTGGTTGCGGGTTCAAGTCCTGCCGGGCCTACCATACCCCTTTTATTCATCGGTCAGCTTTAATTTCGGCAGGGTCAAGTCTGCCCGCAACCCGCCCATGTCCTCACTGGAACCAAGGGTCAAAACACCCCCGTGCAGGCGTGCAACATCTGCCGCGATGGCCAATCCCAGCCCAACGCCGGACCCCCGATTTTGATTGCGCGCTGAGTCCAATCTTACAAAAGGTTTTAGCGCTTGATCGCGATCATCAGGGGCGATGCCCGGCCCATCATCTTCTACGGTGATTTTCACAGAGTTCTTGAAATATGACACCGTGGCCTTGGCATGGGTGCCATATCGCAAACCGTTTTGAACCAGGTTGTCCACGGCCCTGCGCAACGCCACTATGCGCACGTGGCTCAGGCCTGCGCTGCCTTCCCGCGTCATCGTGGCATTTTCCCCTGCCCGCCTGCAGATGTCTGCCACCATTTCGGAAAGATCCACTTCCACAGGGGTTTCGGAAGACGCGTGGCGGGAAAAGTCTAAGAAACCGTTCACCATGGCGTTCATTTCGGCAACGTCTTCTTGCAGGGCCTGGGCTTCCGGCCCGTCCATCATCCCCAATTGCAACTGCATACGGGTCAAAGGCGTGCGCAAATCATGGCTGACGCCAGACAACATCAGTGTGCGTTGTTCAATTTGCCGCTCAAGACGTTGTCGCATGTCCAAAAAAGCAGTTGTGGCCACGCGAACCTCCACCGCGCCGCGGGGCGTTATGGGAACGTTTCGCCCCCGGCCAAAAGCCTCTGCGGCGGCGGCCAGCCGTTTTATGGGGCGCAATTGCGCGCGCAAAAAGAAAATCGACAGCAAGGTCATGACAAACCCGGTGAACACCATCCAGACCAAAACCTGGTGCGGGTTGGAGGCCGACACGCGACGCCGTTCAAAACCGATGCTGATGGGTCCTTTGGCAGTTTCAAGGGCCACCACCACCCATTTGCGCGTGGACAAATCAACATCACGCACACCCTGAAGATTGTCATAAAGTGTGGGAATAACGGTTCGCCCGGAAACATCGATGAAGTCGCGGGCGTTGCCGCTGGGAATCCCATCCCATCGCCGCAGGGTCAGGCTCAACTTTTCGGCCTCGAACTGTTCCACCTCAGCCAAGGAACGGTCTTCCAACTGATCCAAAACAAAATTGATTTCCCGCACCAAATTCAGCGTCATTTGACGGGTCACCCCTTCAAAATGGCGCTGCAAAAACACCAATGTGACCGCAAGCTGCAGCGTCAAAATAGGCAGCAACAAAATTGCCGCGGCCCTGCCGTAAAGAGTTCGGGGTAGTAATAGTCGAAGCCATGATACATTCATGGGACCAATGTAGCCCGGCGAAAAGGGATTGAACATGGCTGTGAAAACCCCGGCGCATATCAAAGTGATTGTGGCCCCCAATCCGTCCCCCATGACGGCGTCGGGCACCAACACCTATGTCATTGGCCCGGCCCCGTTCGTCGTCCTGGACCCCGGCCCCAAGATCGACAGCCATTTGACGGCCATACTTGAAGCCACCAACCACGATGTCGCGGCGATTTTGGTGACCCATTCGCATTTGGACCATTCGCCGCTGGCCAAACCACTTTCTAAAGCCACGGGCGCCAAGGTTTTTGCCTTTGGCAACAGTTTCGCTGGCAGAAGTGAAAGAATGGCCAAGTTCGCAACCCAAGGAAACTTGGGCGGTGGTGAAGGCGTCGATCCGGAATTTGAACCAGACATTACGGTCCAAGATGGGCAAATCCTGACCTGGCAAGCCAAAACATTCGAAGCGATGTGGACACCAGGCCACTTCGGCAACCACCTTTGCTTTGCCCATGAAAACTGCATCTTTTGCGGTGACCACGTGATGGCGTGGTCCACCAGTCTGGTTTCACCGCCTGACGGGGATTTGGGGGCGTTTATGCGGTCCTGCCAAAAACTGATCGCGCGGCCTGAACAGCTTTATCTGCCCGGCCATGGCGATCCCATTATTGATGGACCGGGCCGGACGCGTTGGCTGATGCAGCACCGGCAAGATCGCGAGAAACAAGTTCTGGCAGAGTTGGAAAAAAGCCCAGGCAACAGCCATCAACTGGCCGTGCGCATTTACGCAGATTTGAACCCAGCATTGAGACCTGCGGCCAGTCGAAATGTCTTGGCGCATCTTTTGGATCTGGAGGAACGCGGACGTGTTGAAACCCAAACGCAGATCCATTCTGAAAGCGTTTTTCGCTTGATTGAAAAATAGCGGCAATTTGCAAAAAATGCCTCTGGACGCGGCACCCCACCCTCGCTATACGCGCCCCAGGTATTCCGGCGTAGCTCAGCGGTAGAGCAGTTGACTGTTAATCAATTGGTCGTAGGTTCGATCCCTACCGCCGGAGCCAATTTCCCTCAATTTGGATTATGGCATCACAAAAGCCTGGCCCTTGCCCCGCAAGTTGCTTCGTTGTGATATATTGGGTTTGTCTGCTGGCCTATTTTGCCCATTTTTTGGATGGATCGAAATGGTCCGCCCACATGTCCTCTAAGCCCAGATCATGTTTCGCGTTTGTTTCCAGAAACTTTGCCTGATCGGCGAACAGATCTTCATAATACAAGATTGGGATATTTTGATCCCGACCAATGGTTTCGATCAATTTTATCGATTCAAAAAGAAGCCGGGCATTCAGGGCGCCGTCTTTATCCAAGATCGGGTCAAAGGCCTCATACCCCCCCCACCAATGGGAGGTGGTGCGCTCCCCTTTGGATTTGTCACGCTGATGGCCGATCAACATGCTGCGCAATTGCGAGCCGACGTCGCGCCGCAACAAAAGGAACGTGCGGTCAAATACGCGGACATAGTCTTGGAAAAACGCCGTGCGCTTCGCTTGATATGCGTCAGAGTAGTAAACGTTCAAATAGTGATCAAAGCCCTTTTCCCAATGTTTGTAAAAGACATCAGGCCAATGGTTAAAATAGGCCAACGCTTTGATCACAAAGTTATCAGGAACCGCAAACGGCTCTCTTTGGTGCGGATAAAGATGGGCGTTATCGCGATTACCATCCCAATTGCGCTGAAGTTCATGGTTGAAAGGTTCACTCAGCCCGCTCATCTTATGGGCAGTGGTGACTGCAGTGTGCATTTGCGAACTGCCAGACCGCGGCGTTGCCAAAATCAAAAATTTCATTGCGTGATCCCTTCGGCAAGATGCCTAGAATAGAATTACGCGGCTTCAAAGTTTTTTCGCGGTATTGCGCACTGCAGCCGGGGCTTCTTGCAGTGTTGGGTGTTTACGGCGCGCGCAGGCAGCCCATTTTCACACAAAGCCCAAAGCCCGACGTCAAACAACATCCGCATTCACAAACGGCACTCAGCAACTGTGGGAAAAGGTCTGGAGCGGGCGGCGGGAATCGAACCCGCGTCATCAGCTTGGAAGGCTGAGGTCTTACCACTACACAACGCCCGCGCAGTGGTTTTCTCATATTTCAGAGTATCTTTAGGGTCAATCAGCTTTATTCTTTTCGCGCTTTTTGAGCGCACGATACAACGCTAACGCCCTTCAGCCACCCGCGCCAAATAATCGGCCAACCGCCCCACGGCCAAATGCAAAAGAACGGTCAGACACGCCAAGACAATCAAGGCTGCGAACATAAGATCGATCTTCGCCCTGCCGTTGGCCAGAAGCATCAAATAGCCCAACCCCTTGGACGCGCCGACCCATTCGCCAATCACAGCACCAATCGGCGCGTAAACGGCCGCCAAGCGCAAGCCAGTTCCCAAACTTGGTAATGCGTTGGGGATTTGAATATGGCGCATGAATTGGTACTTTCCCGCGCCCATCGATTGGGACAAATCCCTGTACCCCTGCCCCACCCGGGTTAACCCATCGTGAAACGCAGAAGTGACCGGGAAATAGATGATCAGAACGGCCATCACGATTTTGGATCCAATGCCGTAACCAAACCAAAGCGTCAGCAAAGGTGCCAAAGCGAAAACGGGAACGGCTTGGGTAAACACCAAAATGGGCAGCATCAGACGCTCTGCCGTTTTTGACAGTGCCAATTGGATGGCCGTTGCGGCCCCCAACAGCGTGCCCAGCACCAACCCCAAAACCACTTCAAGCGCGGTGACCCAGGCGTTTTCTAAGATCACTTCCCAGCTTTTCACCATGGCTTGGGCCACGCGCCACGGGGACGGCAAAATGAAATGCGGTGCCCCGGTCAAAACCACCAAGGCCTGCCAAATCGCAAGCCCCAGACCAACGGCAAAAAGAATGTCGCGCGCCCTCATGCCGCTGCTGCCCGAACATGGGCCAACAGCCGCATTTGGCAGGCCACCGTTTCTGCGGCTTGAATATCGCGCGGAATGGCGGTTTCGGGCGTGTCCCAGCGGGTGACCCCCGCATCGGACAAAACCAAAATCTGATGGGCCAAACGCGCCGCTTCTGCGGGATCATGGGTCACCAACAAAACTGTTTTGTTATCCAAAACATCGGCTGCCAGTTCTTGCATGTCAGCGCGCGTCGCCGCGTCCAACGCTGAAAATGGTTCATCCAAAAACACAATGGGACGATCTTCCATCAAAGTACGCACCAAGGCCGCCCGTTGTCGCATGCCCCCTGATAAAGCTGCTGGCTTTTTATCAGCGTGGGCTGCCAGTCCAACACGGTCCAGCAATGCCTTTGCGCGGTCAAGATCAGGGGCGTGGCCCCGAAGCCGCGCACCGATCACGGCATTGTCCAGAACGGTCAGCCACGGCAGCAACAAATCAGACTGCGCCATGTAGCTGATCCGCCCGCTTAAGGGTGAACCATCGGAGGCTGCAATTTCGCCCGAAAAAACGCCCCCGGTTTCAAGCCCCAAGATCAAGCGCAGAACTGTGGATTTGCCCACGCCGGACGGTCCCAACAAGCATGTCCACTGTGCCGATGGCAAAGTGATATCGGCCGAAAACAATGCGGCGTCACCAATGGTGTGGGTGCCTGTCAGGGATATGCCCGGTGGTTGTGTCATGCACCATCCAAACCCATTTGCCAAAAACCCACTTCCAAATCAGTGGCCTTTGTAAAGCGGTCCTGCAGAAGATGCGCCCTTGGAGATTGCGTCAGATCACCGACCCGGCGCGCCACGGCGGCATCAATCATTTTGCCAACAGTGGTGCAGACGTCCTGATATTCATCCCCGGCATAGGTGGCGATCCAATCACCATACGGGGTGTCCACCGCTTTGCTGGCAGCCAAACGCCGCCCAATTTCGCCGTAGCCCATCACGCAAGGCGCCAATGCGGCCATCATGTCCAGGAAATCCCCCTGCAACCCTGCATCCATGACATATCGAGTATAGGCCAAGTTTTGCGTGGCCTCCGTTGCTGAAAACAAGGCGTCTTCGGAAATTCCGGCCTGGGCACAAATCTTCACATGCAGTGCCATTTCGTGGTTCACCAAAGCATCCACCGTCCCGGCGCAGACCTTCATTTCATCCATGGTTTCGGATTTCACCACCGCCAAGGACCATGCCCGCGAAAAGTGCACCAAGAACACATAGTCTTGCGCCAGATAGTGCAAGAATGCGCTGCGCGGCAGGGACCCGTCGCGCAGCCCTTCCACAAAGGCGTGGCAGGTGTAGTTGTCCCACACCTGCCCTGCCCCTGTCCGCCAAGTGGCGAATGTTTTGCCGTAATCAGGCTGCATTATTTCGCCGTCACGTCGATGGTGATTTTTGACACAGGGTTCTGGCTTGGGATCAGACCTGCTTCGTTCAAAAATGCCTCAAAAGCGGCATACCGGCCTTCGTCCATGGCTGTTGGGCGCAGGGCAAAACGTGGCAGCGTATCCACCCACGCACGGGCATTCAGTTCATCTTGCAACTCTGACGACGTGCCAGAGAAGATTTCCCAGCTGTCTTCAGGGTGGTTCACGATGTACTGGGTCGCTTTTTCCGTGGCCGCCAAGAAGCGCGTGATCATTTCTTTGTCCATGGAATTGGTGTTGGCCACATAGATCAGTTCATCATAGGGCGGCAGACCTTCTTCTTCGACGAAGAAACACTTCCCTTCCACACCTTCGATATCCATCTGGTTCAGCTCAAAATTGCGGAATGCGCCGATAACTGCATCCACCTGGCCAGACATCAAAGAAGGCGAAAGTGACCAGTTCACGTTCACCAATTCGATGTCAGACAATGACAAACCATGGTGTGTTAGGATGGAGGCCAGCACGGCTTCTTCCACACCACCGACGGAAAATCCAACCTTCTTGCCTTTCAAATCAGCGGGCGATTTGATCGGCCCGTCAGCAAGGGCCAAAAGACAGTTCAACGGCGTTGCCACCAGCGTGCCCACCCGTTGCAATGGCAGGCCTTCGTGGATTTGCAGGTGCAGTTGCGGCTGATACGAAATCGCCAAATCAGCTTGCCCAGCGGCCACCATTTTTGGTGGGTCGGATGGGTCCGCGGGCGCAATCACTTCGACTTCCAGGTCTTGTTCTGCAAAATACCCTTTTTCTTGGGCCACAATGATGGGTCCGTGGTCAGGGTTTACGAACCAGTCCAAAATCAACGTCATTTGATCTTGGGCCAGAACAGGCTGCGCTGTCAGCATCAGCCCTGCGATAAGGGATTTTAGTTTCATGGTAAGTGCCTTTCTTGTTCGGGCGTTTCGCCCATGGCGATCAGTGAGATGGGACCGGACCAAAAAGTCCGAAGGTGACTGGCGGCCTGCCATGCCCGCAGGCCAGATTTGCAGGCGAAAACTGCGCGATGTTGATCTGTTGACGGTGCCAAAGAATGTGTTTTGTAATCTGCCACCGACAGCCGCATGGCTGTTGGGGCAACGGGGTGCAGCGTTTCATCCAAGCCGCGCAGTTCCACGACGAAATCGCTTTCCGTCAAATCTGCGGGTTCAATGAAATCAAAGCCCGCTTGTGGTTCGGGCGCGCCATCAAACCGAAACGCGCTGGACCGGAAACCGGCCATGTCAAACTGCATCAGCTGGCCCAATGGGCTGGGGTCCAATCCGAGGATCGCCCCCAACGCCATCTGCGCCTGCGCGGCCCCCACCAATCCCACGACGGGACCCATGACGCCAGCCGTGGCACAGGTGGCCGCGCGGTCAGGCAAATCGGGGAACACAGCCCGCAAGGATGGGGCGGAAGCGCAAAACCCACCGACATATCCCCCAAAACCCAGAACCGAAGCACTGATCAAGGGTGTGTTAAGGTCGCGGCAGGTGTCAGATAAAATGTAACTTGCGGCAAAGCTGTCCGCGCAATCCAAAACCAGCGTGGCGTCTGAAACCAGTGTTCTAGCATTGCCGGATGTCAGAAGGCTGTGAACGGTTTGCACATCGCAATCTGCATTCAATGCGCGGATGGTTGTTGCGGCGACATCCGCCTTCAATCGCCCGACATCCGCTTCGCGAAAAAGCGTTTGTCGGTGCAAATTGGACAGATCCACCTTGTCAGGGTCCACCAAGGTAAGATGCCCCACACCAGCCCCAGCCAACAAGGGCAACACGGGCGCCGCAAGCCCGCCAACCCCCACCACCAAAACCCGTGCCGCCGCCAGGGCTGTTTGGCCCGCGTCCCCCACGTCCGGAAGCATGGTTTGTCTGGAATACCGCATCAACGGGTGACCTTCAGCCATTGGCGCACGCGCGCTTCCGGGTTTTCATTCAGGGTTATGTCTGTGACAGCAGCCACCACATCAGCGCCAGCGTCAAAGGCCCCGGCGGCCCGGTCCACATTCATGCCGCCAATGGCAATCAATGGTGTTTTCCCAACCCGTTCTTTCCAAACCGTAAGTTTTTCAACACCCTGCTGGTGCCACTTCATCTTTTTCAAAATCGTTGGATAAATCGGCCCCAAGGCGATGTAGTCTGGATTCAAGGCCAAGGCGCGGTCCAATTCTGCGCCATCGTGGGTGCTGATCCCCAAACGCAAACCAGCCTTCCGAATGGCAGACAAATCCGCGATATCCAGATCTTCTTGCCCCAAATGCAGATAGTTGCAGCCTTCTTCAATCGCGGCATGCCAGTGATCGTTGATCACCAATGTGCAATCGTGATCCTGGCAAACCGCTTTGGATCGCCGAATATGATCGCGCAATTGCGTGGCGGATGCGTCCTTGATGCGAAGTTGCACCAGCTTGATGCCCAAAGGCACCAAGCGTTCCAACCAGTCAGCACTGTCGAAAATTGGGTAAAACCGATCCAAGCTCATTCTAAGAAGGCCTTTCCGATCACGGGTGTCGATGGCGCGGCCATGTCGCGCGGTTCCATCGGGTCTGCTGCGGCGGCCATCTGTCCGGCGCTGACGGCCGTGGCAAAAGCTTGCGCCATGGCGGCAGGATCACCGGCCTTGGCCACAGCTGTGTTCAACAAAACCGCATCAAACCCCAGTTCCATGGCCTGGGCCGCTTGGCTGGGCAAACCAAGCCCGGCATCAATAACCAAAGGAACATCCGGAAAATGGGCGCGCATGGACCGTAGGCCAAAAACATTGTTCAGCCCCAAACCTGATCCAATGGGCGCGCCCCAAGGCATCAGAACTTCGCAACCCGCGTTCAAAAGCTTATCCGCCACCACCAAATCTTCTGTGGTGTAGGGAAAGACTTGAAATCCGTCTTCCGACAAAATTCGGGCGGCTTCCACCAAACCAAAGACATCTGGTTGCAACGTATCTTCTTCGCCGATCACCTCCAGCTTGATCCATTTTGTATCGAACACTTCCCGCGCCATGTGGGCGGTGGTGACGGCCTCTTTCACGGAATGGCACCCGGCGGTGTTGGGTAAGATATGAACGCCCAAATCTTGGATCAGTTTCCAAAAATCTTGGCCCGCCCGTGTTTGCCCGCTTTCGCGGCGCAAAGAAACCGTGGCCACGGCAGCACCGCTGCGCTTGAAGGCATCTGCCAGAATCGCGGGGGATGGGTACTGGGCGGTGCCCAGCATAAATCCATTCGCCAACGTCGTGCCATAAAAGCGGCGTACCATTGCTCAGCCCCCCTGCATGGGTGCCAGCACTTCGATGCTGTCACCTGCATTAAGGGTATGGCTGGCGCGCAAAGCGATGGGAACAAAGGTCCCATTTACCGCTGTGGCGACCTTTGCATCGCCGAACCCCCGTTCCATCAGGACTTCAGCCAATGTGGAGGCCTGCACGTCCATTAGTTCACCATTAAGCTGCAATTTCATCCATCACCTCCGGGCGTGTATCGTCGAAAACAACGTCTGCCACCATGCGCGCCAATGCTGGCGCCAAAAGAAACCCATGGCGGAACAAACCGTTGGCGCGAATAAGGGTTCCGTCACGGCGGATGCGCGGCAAATTATCTGCAAACGCAGGTCGGCTGTCGACACCGATTTCCAAAACTTCTGCTTCGCCAAAGGCGGGGTTCAACGCGTAGGCCGCACTGAGCAATTCCAAAAGCGCACGGGCGCTGACGTGATGCCCCGCTGCCCCTTCAATTTGGGTCGCGCCAAGCATGAAAATACCATTACCACGGGGCACCACATAAAGCGGCACGCGGGGGTGCAAAAGCCGGATCGGGCGATGCAGCGTGACTTCGGGGCAAGACAAGACCAGCATTTCGCCTTTCACGCCGCGCAGATCGGGCAAGTTGGGTTTCGCTTTGAAGCCACGGCAATCCACGGTCAAACCACGGCGGGCGTGATCTGTTGGATCCGCGTCTGCCACTTCGAAAATAACGCCATCTTTGATCAACCCGTCACGTAACACGGACAAGGCCTGGCGCGGGGCCAAATGCGCTTCGGTCGGGAAATACAAACCCTTGGAGAAGCGATCCCCCAGGTCTGGTTCCATTTGGGCGATTTGTGATTGGGTAACGGTGTCAAACCCTTCCGTTCTGCGTGCAAAACGCGTCAGATCGGACGTATCGCGCGCCAACGACACCACCAAAGATCCGTTTTGCGTGACGCAACGGGTCTGTGCATCCCACCAACGGGCTGCTTCTTGGCCCAAGCGCACCACAGGTTCTTCGGCGCTTTCGCCTTCACAAAATGGGGCAAGCATTCCCCCGGCCCACCATGAACAGGCGTGCGGGCCAACACCATCGTGCCGGTCGATAAGGCGCACTTGCGCGCCGCGATCGCGCAGCACCCGTGCAACGCACAGGCCCGCGACCCCCGCCCCTATGACAGTGACATCCTTCACGCCCAGGCTTTGTAAAAATGGTGCACGGGGCCATGCCCTTCACCGATGGTCAAATCATCTGCGGCTGCGATGGCCCCTTTAAGGTATGAATGGGACGCGGAAACTGCATCAGCCAGGTCTTTGCCTTGGGCCAGATGGGCGGCAATGGCGGCTGAATATGTGCATCCCGTGCCGTGGGTATTGCGGGTGTTGACCCGCTTGGCGCTGAGTTCCAACACGGGTCCTTGCGGCCCCACCAAAACATCCGTGCAGTCATCGCCTGCCCCATGCCCGCCTTTCATCAAAACCGCAGCGGGGCCAAGACCCAACAACGCTTGACCTTGGCGGATCATTTCATCGGTTGAAGCCGCCTCGCCCACGCCCAAAAGGCGCGCGGCTTCGGGTAAGTTGGGGGTCAAAACTGTGGCCAAAGGCAATATCTTTGATTGCAACGCCGCCACCGCTTCATCTTGCAGCAACGCGTCACCAGATTTTGCAATCATTACTGGATCAACGACAATTGGCCCCTTAAAATCCGCCAGTCCGCTTGCCACAGCGTCAATCAGTTCGAGCGAAAAGAGCATACCCAGCTTGATGGCCCCTACATCCAAATCGGACAAAACGGCTTCAATTTGTGCGGTTACAACATCAATGGGAACGGCGTGGACGGCCGTTACCGCCTGTGTGTTTTGTGCGGTTATGGCAGTGACCACACTGGCCCCAAATGCATGGTTGGCGGACATCGCTTTTAAGTCAGCTTGAATGCCTGCGCCGCCGCCGCTGTCGGACCCAGCGATGGTAAGTGCAATGGGTGTTTTATCAGCCATAGAATTCGCCTTTACGTATCAAAGGCGATGTGACGGTGGGAGAAGGGTGGCGTTTGCGCCAATGTACCCGTTTCCTACGCCGGCATCACCCGGATCAGGTTCGACGGGTCGGCAAACTGCCTCTCAGCCCAGCTGGGCACCCCGACGGATAGTGTTATATTTCAGTACCCAAATCAGAGTCAGGGCGCAACCCATTGGCCCGCCCATCCGTCCGCGCGGACGAAGACCGCGCGACGGTGTTGTTCCCCCAGGTGAACCAGGTCCAACTGCTGAAGATGGCATCGCAGCACAGCAAACCGATCACGGGTTGCTGGCTTTTGGTAATCAAACGCATGGCCGATTGGTGCGCCGGGCACAGGTTCCGTTCCATAAGACACCCTTGATGCCAACGGCACCCTTTCCCAATCAGCATCAACTTCCGGGCCAGTGATGATATCCACATTCCCCACCGCCCGAATTTGCAAATCAGACCGCGGCACCCAAACGTGAAAACTGGCCCAAGGATTGGACTTAATCGCAGCAACCTTCGGCGTTGCGATATCGGTATGGACCTCCAATACAGCATCCGCCACGTCCGCCCGGCGCAAAGCAACTGTGCGCAATTCCGGGCGCCCGTCTGGGGAAACAGTCGCAAGTGTCGGGTACCGCGCTGGGGACTTGGCATCCGCAACACCCCGGCCAAGATGTTGCCAGCATTGGCCCAAAAACGCGGCCAAATCGTTGGGGTCACTCATATCCTGTCATCTCCAAATATCCTTTGCCGGGGTGACTTCCCCTCACAGAGACTGGCCCTTCCCAGTATGGAATTGAAACCCCCATCCAAGCGTTGGGGTTCACCGCATCAACGATCACGTCCATGCCGTATTCCGGCAACTGTAGGTTCCATGTCACCGGCACGTCACGCCCTGCAACACTGTGCCAGGCTTTGGGGGTCAGCGTCAGCGATCCATGAGGCAAAGTCACGCTTTGGCCCGTCTTTTCAATCCAAGTGCCTGAGGTGAAAGTGCCGCCGTCGCTGTCCCGGACTTGGAAGCCCATCAACTTGCTGCCGCTTTCAAAAGACAATGAAAACCAATCCCAACCAAGCTGGGTGTCATCCAAAGGTTGGGAAGACCATTCCCGGTCAAGCCAAGCCGTGCCCGTCACCTTCTTGGGTCCCTCCGGTAAATTGAGGGTTCCTTTGATATCGAAAAAGGGTTGCGAGTAATAGTGGCTGGCCTGCCCGTTCGGTGATTTCACAGAAAATCCTTGCGCCCCATGAAACACCAGTGGCCCTTGGGCGTTCAGGGTCATGGCATACCCGAAATCAGCCCCCTGCGCATGCAAGTCCAGCGCGCGAAAAGATGGCCCGGACAATGACCATTCATCAATCCATGCATGGAAAGGATCGGCCTGCACGCCCGCCTGCCCGATCCCGCCCCGTGCAAAACGTTCGGCGGTGAAATGTTGGTTCGGGGTGGTCACAGCGGCATGGGCAAACCACACCTGCGGGGATGCCCAACCGGGCGCGTTTTCTGGTGACAGCGCCGTGCGAAACAAGGTCCACTGTATCCCATATTCAGTGCCATCTTGGCTTTCCAAATTTGCCGTAAGATACCACCATTCGATACTGAAATCTGGGTGTGGCCCATGATCGTTTGGGAACGCAAATCCTGCCTGTGGCTGCGGCATTGCAAAACCATCCGATGATGCGCCCAGCCCAGAAAACCCTTGTGCCATCGCGCAAAACGGCATCCACAGCAGAAGCAATAAAAATCTAACGTTCATTGGAAAACACCTGCAGCAATGCCGCGGGCGGCGTGTTTAGCAAACGCCCCACGGGCCAAAGTGCGGCCAAAACCGCGGCAATCAAAGTATATGCCGCCAATCCGGCATATTCGGCTGGGAACAAAAACATCGGCAATTGCCACCCGAATGCGGCAACGTTGACGACGGTTAACAAAACCCAAGCCAAGGCCAGGCCAACGGGCAAGGCTGCTGCAAAAACCAACGCCGCCAACGACACGGCCCGCGCCAGTTCCAGCAGGGCCAAACGGCGGCGGGTCATCCCCATTGCCCAAACAGGCGCAAGCTGCGGCACCCTTATGTCCGCCAGCGTAAGAAGGCTCATTAAAATTGCGAAACCAGCAACACCCAACGTCAAAACATTCAACGCCGCAGTGACCATAAATGTGCGTTCAAAAATTTCGAGCGACGCGGACTTGATTTGGGCCTGGTTAATCATGGCGTTATGGGCAAGGCCCAGATCCTGAACCAACGCTGTGCGCAGCGATTGTGGATCATTTGTGCGCACCCCAAACTGAAGCGGCGGTGTCTGCGGGTGAAGGTCAGCAAACAGACTTTCGCTGACGATCGCTTGCGAAGACGGATTACCATAGTCCCCCACCACAGCCACGATCGGAAGCGCCAGATCCTGGCGCAACGTCACCGAATGCCCCACCCAAAGCCCTTGGCGGCGCGCCAACTGTTCATTGACGATAAGCCCCTTGCCCATCTTCACGTCTGTCCAAGGATCTGGAATTTGATCCAAAAACACCCAGTTCTGGCGATAGGTTGGCCCGACACGCACCCCCAAAAGCCGGGCTGGTTCGCCCTGCACATCAATATCTGCGCGGGGCAATGGCAGACTCTCAAAACCCCGGTCCGTCAGATACTTGTCCAACGCGGCGCTTTCGTCTTTGGTATCAACTTGCAGGTATAATTCAGGTGCCAAGCGTTGGTCCAAAAACCCAACAAAAGTCAGCCGGAAACTGGAGACCATGGTGGCCACACCGATGTTTGCGCTGACCGCCAGCAACAAAGCCATTAACGCCAGGCTGAGCCCCGGAATTTGTTGTCGCGTGTCCGCCCAAAACCACGCCACGGTTGCATTTTTCGATCTTCTTTCAAAGACCTGCGTGGCTTTGGACACCAACAACGGAAACGCCAAAGCCGCCCCCACCAACAAACAGGCCAACAATCCAAACCCCAAAAACAAGGTATTGGTGATCCCCGCCAAGATCGCCGCGCTGATCAAAAGTGCAACTGCCAAAAACCCTTGAATCTTCGACCTTTGGCCCCGCGCCATAACCCATGCCCGTGATTTGCCACTGGCCAGCAAGGGCATCTGCGCAATTTGCAATAATCGGCCTGATACTGCAAAGGCCGTGCCAGCCAAGGCCAAAGCGATGCCGGAAGCCGCCCAACTGGCACGAAATTCCAACACGCCAGAAACTTGCGCACCATACAATCCTTGCAAGGTGCCTGCGACATCGGGCAGCAAAGTGGCCGCGATCAGATACCCCAACAGAACCCCCAGGGTGCCACCAATCAGCGCAATCACACCCATTTCAACCGCCACTAGCACCAACAGCCTGCGCATCGGCACACCCAAAGATCGCATGGTTCGGACCAAACCCCGGCGCTGTTCAAACGCGAGACCAATGGCACTGTGAACAATAAACAGACCCACCACAAAACTCAGCATTCCAAAGGCGGTTAAGCTGAGGTGAAAGCTGTCTGTCAGTTGTTCAACATCCGCTGTCTGATTGGCCGCAAGACGTTTCAACCCCGGCGCAATTTCCTCCAGCAGCGGCTGAGTCATCGGTTGGTTGGGCAAGATAATCAACCGCGACAGACCCTTTGCCTTCGCAAAGCTTTGCACCACAGAAATATCTGCGATGGCCAAGCCATCGGCCACGTCTAATTGAACCACAATATCCAGTTCGTCTGAAAGGGTTTCTGCCGTTTTGGCATTGGCGAAAACGCTGTGTCTTTGAAATGAGTTTGACTGATCTTGGAATGCTGACAGCCCAGCAAACCCCGCAGGTGCAGTCAGGGGATCAATGCCCAACAACCGGACGGCCCCAAACCTGTGTTCGACCACGGGCGTGACCAACCAACCTGCCCTGCGCAGCGCGATGTAGTCTTCGACTGAAATCGTATCGCCCGTGCGCGGCACCAGTTGGTCATATTGCCCTTCACCAAGCACCCCTGCAGCGGCATCATAACTGGCACGCGCTTCCGCATTGATCGCTTGGACGCCGCACCAAAGTGCTGTTGCCAAGGCCAGGCCACCGATCACGGCGAAAAATTGGATTGGGTTGCGCCACCAATGCGACATCAGGGCCCAAAGCGCGGGTGCCATCATACCAAAAGACCCGCCTTCAAATGCAAGCTGCGACCCAATTGCCCCGCGATCTTGGGCGAATGGGTGACCATCATGCACGCGGCACCTGTATCTTCCACCAAAGCCAGCATTTGCGCCAAAACGATGGCGGCTGTCTCTTCATCCAAATTCCCCGTGGGTTCATCGGCCAACAAAAGCTTTGGTTTTGCGGCCAAGGCCCGGGCGATGGCCACGCGTTGCTGTTGCCCCCCGGACAAGACTTCAGGGTATTTGTCCAAGTGATCTTGCAATCCAAGGGCACCCACCAAGTGATCCACAAACGCCGGGTCCAACACCCCCGCCAGCGCCGCTTGGAAGCGGATATTCGCGCCAACGGTCAAGGAAGGAACAAGGTTGAACTGTTGAAAAACCAAAGAAATCTGGTGGCGGCGCACCTGTGCCAGGGCGCGGTCGGGCAATCCGTTGATCTTACGACCTTCCAACAAAACACTGCCGCTGTCGGCCGTGTCCAACCCGCCGGCAATATGCAGCAAAGTGCTTTTGCCACTGCCGGATTCACCGGTCAAAGCCAGTGTTTCCCCTGCGTCCAAGGCAAAGCTGACACCGCGCAACACGGGTATTTCGCCGCTTTGGTCCTGAAACGATTTGGTGACAGATTTGAATTCAAGAAGCATGGGTTTGATCGGATCCGTCGTTGGGGCCACCACGGGCGGTGGCGCTGCGGCGTCATTTCAAAGGTAGCTGTAAATCAGCAAATGTCGACTGGTTGCCCCCAACACATTCCCCAAGTCATGCAATGTATTTGCGCAATATGTCCGCCACGGGCACTTTGGCCTGCAGTCGGTTGGCCAGCAAGAACATCCCGCCGAATTTTCGCTGAAGATACAACACATCCATCTGCACCGGCGGTGGGACGTATCCGCTTTTGGCAAGGGCTGTGCCCTGGCTTTGCAAAGATTGTGAAAACCGCTGATCCCCAAAATCAAATGCGCGCGGATCGGCCAATGCGGTGAACACGCTTTGCATCATGTGCAAAATCATGGCGCGGTGTTCAGGGTGTTCCGTGCCGGTCATAAATCCAATTTGTGTGGCGCTTTGTTCAAGGCAGGGCCAATCCTGATCTAAACCAGCTTTCAAAAGAGTGCGGTATTGTTTGGCTAAATCGGGTGCAACGGTACGTGTCGCCCCGAAATCCAGCAGTATGATTTTCCCACTGGCCTGATCAAATCGATAGTTGGCAAAATTCGGATCGCTTTGCACGAGGCCAAAAACAAACACTTCGCGCAGCAAAAGATCGATCAGATCGTGAACGATCTGGTTGCGGATGTCTTGGGACAAATCAACCATGTCTTCCAAAGGCCGACCTGGCAAAAAGGTCATGGCCAGAATGTTCTTTGAAGACCATTGGGAAATCACGGTGGGCAGGCAAAACGCAGGGTCATTGAACAACTTGGCTTGAAACGCGCGGATATGATCCGCCTCCTGATGATAATCTGTTTCATCATGCAACTGTGCCTTGGCGTCTGCCAACAAGGGGGCAAGATCAAATCCCTTGGGCAACAATCCAGACCACCGGATCAAAGCCCCGACGTTGGCGATGTCACTGTCGATGCTGTCCGACACCCCGGGGTATTGGATTTTGATGGCCAAGTCGCGCCCGTCCTTCAGGGTGGCACGGTGCACTTGGCCAATGCTGGCGGCGGCCATCGGCCTTGGGTCAAATTGGGCAAAGTCCTTGGCCCAATCTGCGCCCCAAGACGTGATCAAAACCTGTTTAAGTTGCTTGGGCGGCATGAAATGCGCGTTATCGCGAAGACGTGCCAAAATGCCAGTCAGTTCGGGCGGCAAAAGTTCGCCCGCATCCATGGACAAAAGCTGTCCCATTTTCATCGCGGCCCCACGCATATGGGCCAACTCCTCGGTCAGGCGCTTGATATTGCCTGGGGTCAGCACGGCATCCCGCAGTTTGGGTTGGCGGCCCCGGCCCAGATCCAAAGCCGCATGCGCAAGGCCCCGCCCCGCGATCCCCGTGGTCACTGTTCCCAACCGTGCCAGGCGGTTTAGTCGCCCGGACGGCACCTTAACAGCACGGCTTTCTGTGGGGGGTGTGCGATCATTCATGTGATGGAGGTAGCGTCACTGGACCGCGAAACAATACTGTCAAATCAATCGGGACAGCAACAAACAGGTTTCCACGTTTAAGACCCCATCAACCCGTCCAATTCGGTACAAAAGCTGATCAAACTGCGCCAAGTTTCGGGTTTCGGATTGGGCCACCACCGCCCATTTACCGTTGGTGGTGTGCAAAGCGGTAAACTCCGGCATTCGCGAAAGTTCCCGATGCACCTTGGCCGCCTTTGCCAATTGCAATTCCAGCATGGAAATTGCGTGAACCATGTCTTCTTCGGTGGTTTCGGCAAGGTCCACAGTAAAACGCCGAATGATGCCATCCTTTTGCAAGGCTTCAATCCGGGCTTTAACAGTCACCCGAGAAAGCTTGAGGTCCGCAGCCAAAGCCGTGACAGAAGCCCGCCCGTCATGGCGCAACAAACGCAAAAGGGCCCGGTCCGTTTCATCAATCAACCGCATGGAATCATTTTGCCTTCTGACTTTACAATTTGTCAAAATCATATGTCATTTTGTGCCATCTGGTAACTGCTTTTTTAACCACCACTCGCCTACGACTTAAGAATGGAAAACACTTCACATCATATGTCTTGCGTTCTTATTGGCGCGCCGTCCCAAGCGGGAACGCGGCAGAATGGCACCGTTATGGGCCCCGATGCGCTGCGCACCGCGGGTCTTGCACAAGCCCTGGAATCTTTGGGCTTTAACGTGGAAGATCGCGGGAACTTATCCGTCGACATGACACAAGATTTGCCCCACGAAAATGCAGCGATCGAAAACCTTGCCACTGTGCGCAATTGGACCAGCGCCATCGCTGACGCCACGGCAAAGGCTGCACATCAAGGTGCAATCCCCATCACCATGGGCGGGGATCACTCCATTGCCGCAGGCACGATACCGGCCCTTGCAAAGCACGCAAAAAGCCTGGGGCAGCCCTTGTTTGTTTTGTGGCTGGACGCGCACCCTGACCTGCATGTGTTGAACACAACCCAAAGCGGTAACCTGCATGGCACCCCCGTGGCTTATATGACCGGGATGGACGGGTTCGACGGGTATTTCCCACCTTTGCCTGCACCGGTTGACCCCGCAAATATCTGCATGATGGGCCTGCGATCTGTTGATGATGCAGAACGCACTATCTTGGCGCAATCACCGATTGAAACCCACGACATGCGCGCCATTGATGAAAATGGCATCAAAGGGCCACTGACCAAATTTTTGGCGAAAGTTGCTGCGGCCAATGGGCGGTTGCACGTAAGTTTTGACGTTGATTTCTTGGATCCTGAAATCGCCTGCGCTGTGGGGACAACGGTGCCAGGCGGCGCAACTTTCCGAGAGGCGCATTTGATCATGGAATTGCTGCATGACAGCGGCTTGGTCACGTCTTTGGACTTGGTGGAACTTAATCCGTTTTTGGACGACCGGGGCAAAACCGCCCGTCTTCTGGTGGACCTGACCGCGTCTTTGATGGGGCGCAAAGTCTTGGACAAACCGAACCGCAGCTTTTGAAAGGACACCCCATGAGTTTGAAACCTTCCCCCCTTGCCATGGTGCCTTTCGTAAGCGTCGACAACATGATGAAACTGGTCAACCGCATCGGCATTGCCGAAATGATTGCGGGCATTGCAGATGTCATTGAAGAAGATTTCAAACGCTGGCCCGAATTCGACAAAACCCCACGGGTGCCCAGCCATTCTGAAGATGGGGTTATTGAGCTGATGCCCACCTCTGACGGTGTGACTTATGGGTTCAAATACGTAAACGGCCACCCAGCCAACATGGCGAGGGGGTACCAAACTGTTACGGCGTTTGGATTGTTGGCCCGTGTCGACACAGGCTATCCCATTATGCTGTCGGAAATGACGGTCCTGACCGCTTTGCGCACGGCCGCAACGTCCGTGGTGGCCGCCAAATATTTGGCCCCTAAGGGCGCAAAGACCATGGCGCTGATCGGAAACGGCGCGCAGTGTGAATTCCAATCCTTGGCGTTCCAAAAGGTCTTGGGCATTGATACGGTACAGCTTTACGACATCGATCCAGCTGCCACGCAAAAGGCCGTCAAAAATCTTAGTGAAACCGGTTTGAACGTCATGGCTTGTGACAGTGCCCAAGCGGCCGTCAGTGGGGCGCAGATCATCACCACCTGCACCGCAGATAAGCAATACGCAACGATCCTGACCG
Organism: Planktomarina sp.; assembly: GCA_020629775.1. Lineage (GTDB taxonomy): Bacteria > Pseudomonadota > Alphaproteobacteria > Rhodobacterales > Rhodobacteraceae > Planktomarina. The sequence goes on along the minus strand of JAHDCP010000011.1, from coordinate 28,031 downwards.
ACAATATGGTGGGCGCAGGGCAGCACATCAACGCCATTGGCGGTGACTGCCCGGGCAAGACGGAACTGCACAAAGACATTTTGCTGCGTTCTGATATCTTTGTGGAATACCCGCCCCAGACGCGCATCGAAGGGGAAATTCAGCAACTGGACCCAGACCATCCAGTCACAGAATTGTGGAAAGTGATCACGGGTGATGCGCAAGGGCGCACAGACGCACGCCAAATCACGCTGTTTGATTCCGTGGGATTTGCGACAGAAGATTTCTCCGCATTGCGATATGTCCATCGCATGTTGGCCGAACACAATATCGCCCAGGACCTGGACATGATTGCTGACCCCGATGACCCAAGGGATCTGTTCGGTATGGTCCAACGCGCCAAGGAAACCCACTGATGAATTATCTTCCTGCCATCCTGCCCGCTTTGAAATCAACAGAAGCAGATGATCTGGGTGCCTTGATCCTAACTGCCCAATTGCCATCAGATGTGCGGGCGGGCATTGCCGCCGCTGGCGCAAAACTGGTGACAGAATTGCGGGACAATTCCGATCCGTCTTTGATGGAACACTTCTTGGCAGAATACGGGCTGTCCACAGAAGAAGGCGTGGCGTTGATGTGCTTGGCGGAAGCTTTGTTGCGCGTGCCGGATGCTGCCACCATCGATGATTTGATCGAAGACAAGATCGCCCCTTCAAATTGGTCAGAACACTTGGGCCAATCGACGTCGCCGTTGGTGAATGCATCGACTTGGGGGTTGATGTTGACCGGCAAGGTTTTGGAAGACGCGCCATCCGGCGTTGCCGATCGCCTGCGGTCCATGATCAAACGTCTGGGCGAACCTGTTATTCGGGCGGCTGTCACCAAAGCCATTCAGCAAATGGGCAAGCAGTTTGTCTTGGGCGAAGACATCGACAAAGCCATGAAGCAAGCGGCCTCTTTGCAAGACCATGGTTATACATATTCCTATGACATGCTTGGTGAAGCGGCCATGACCCAAGCGGATGCAGATCGGTATGCCCAGTCTTATGGGGATGCCATTGCCGCCATTGCAAAGGCCTGCGGCGCACAAGATATCGCCGCCAATCCAGGGATATCGGTAAAATTGTCAGCGCTGCACCCAAGGTATGAAGTGGCAAAAGCGGAACGGGTCATGGAAGAATTGGTGCCCGTGGTGCGCGCCTTAACCCGACAGGCCGCGCGCGCAGGCATGGGGTTGAATATCGACGCCGAAGAAATGGACCGTTTGGATTTGTCGCTTCACGTGATTGATGCTGTGATGTCTGATCCTGAACTGGCGGGTTGGGCCGGTTTTGGGATCGTCGTGCAAGCGTATGGCCGCCGCGCGCCCCATGTGATCGATGCCCTTTATGCCATGGCGCAAAAACATGACCGCAAGATCATGGTGCGTTTGGTGAAAGGGGCATATTGGGACACCGAAATCAAGCATGCTCAGGTGCAAGGTTTGCCTGGGTTTCCAGTTTTCACCCACAAAGCCGCAACCGATGTCAGCTATATTGCCAATGCGCGCACCTTGTTGGATCGAACAGACCGGATTTATCCCCAGTTTGCCACGCACAACGCCCATACGATGGCGGCAATCTTGCACATGGCACGCGACCACAGCCATGACAGCTTTGAATTTCAGCGTCTGCACGGCATGGGTGAAGCGCTGCACGCCATTGTTAAGGACCAGCACGATACCCGCTGTCGCATCTATGCGCCCGTGGGCGCACACCGCGATTTGTTGGCATATCTGGTGCGGCGCTTGTTGGAAAACGGGGCGAACTCGTCTTTCGTGAACCAAATCGTCGATGAAACCGTTCCAGCCCAAGACGTGGCGGCATGTCCGTTTGATGTGGCAGTGCAAAATTCCGCGCCTTCGGTGCCAGCAGGCCCCGATTTATTTGCCCCTGCCCGCCCCAATTCAATGGGGTTTGATCTTTCCAGTGTCGATGATTTGGGACGCATCAAAGACGCGCTGCAACGCCCTGATCCCTTAACAGCCGCCCCCGTTACTGTGGCGACCACGCAATCGGATCAAACTGATGTAATCTTGGATCCCACCACGGGGGCCACCATTGGCACCGTCACCTGGGCCGATGCGAACGATATTGAAAATGCCTTTCAGGCAGCTGCCCCTTGGGACGCACCGGCAGCGGAACGCGCCCGCGTTTTGAACAAAGCCGCAGATCTGTATGAGGCAGACTTTGGAACAGCCTTCGCCCTTCTGACCGCAGAAGCTGGCAAAACCCTGCCTGACGCATTGGCAGAACTGCGCGAAGCTGTGGATTTTTTGCGGTACTATGCTGTTCAGTGCCTAACCCTGGACGGGCCAGCACGGGGTGTGTTCACCTGCATTTCGCCATGGAATTTTCCGCTGGCAATTTTCACTGGACAAATCTGCGCCGCCTTGGCCGCAGGAAATGCAGTTCTGGCCAAGCCTGCCGAAACCACCCCCACCATTGCGCAATGGGGTGTAACCAAGTTGTTGGCGGCGGGCGTTCCAGCCACGGCTTTACAACTTTTGCCCGGCACCGGGGCAGTTGTGGGCCGCAGCCTGACATCAGATGCACGGGTGAAGGGTGTCGCGTTCACCGGGTCCACCGCCACCGCGAAAACAATTCAACGCGCCATGGCGAACAACTGTTCCCCAGGCACCCCATTGATCGCAGAAACGGGTGGGTTGAATGCCATGGTGGTGGATAGCACTGCCTTGCCCGAACAAGCCATTCGCGACATCATCGCATCGGCGTTTCAATCCGCTGGACAACGCTGTTCCGCCCTGCGGTGCTTATACGTGCAAGAAGATATCGCCGAAAACTTTCAGGCCATGTTGATCGGGGCCATGGAACAATTGTCGGTTGGGGATCCTGCGGATTTGGCCACAGATGTGGGCCCTGTGATATCCGCGCAAGCCAAGGCAGAGATCGAAACATATCTGCAAAACGCACGCGCTGAAGGCCGTTTGGTCCATCAAATTCCTTCGCCCAAAAGCGGACTGTTTGTTTCCCCAAGTTTGATCAAGGTCACGGGCATCGCTGATCTGGAAAAAGAAGTCTTTGGTCCGGTTTTGCACATCGCAACCTTTAGAGCCCAGGATCTGGACCAGATCATCACCGATATCAATGCAACGGGCTATGGCCTGACGTTTGGCCTGCACACCCGCATTGATGATCGCGTTCAACTGTTTTCCGAACAGATCGAGGCGGGAAATATCTATGCCAATCGCAACCAAATCGGTGCGGTGGTGGGCAGCCAGCCGTTCGGTGGCGAAGGGTTGTCAGGGACAGGGCCCAAAGCCGGTGGGCCAAGCTATCTTCCGCGATTTAGCCGGCTTGAAGCACCCGCCGAACACACCAAGAAACAGACAGCGCTGCCTGGGCCGACCGGTGAATTGAACCAATTGTCGTTCCGCCCCCGCCCGCCGATTTGGTGCCTTGGCCCCAGCCAAAAAGCGCAGGCAGATCAGGTGGCCGCGGTGCAGGCCCTGGGCGGCCAAGCCCATGCGCCACAGGACACCGTGACCGAACAGGATATCGTGACTGCAACAGCCATGGGGGGCGTTCTGTGGTGGGGGGATGATGCAAAGGGTTCAGTTTTTGCCAATGCCTTGGCACAGCGCGATGGACCAATCATTCCTTTGATCACGGGCTTTCCAGATGCCGCCCATGTGCTGATGGAACGGCACTTGTGCGTTGACACCACAGCGGCCGGTGGGAATGCAAGTTTACTGGCGGGGGGCAGCTAAGCCCCCTGAAGATACCCCGGGTCAGCCCCGTTGGATGGACGCGGCGATGGTTTCCGCCTCTTCCTTGGACAAGCGCGGTGGGTTCCATCCCGTGCCAGGCGCTGCGGCCAACAAGCGTTTGGTGTATTCGTGCTTTGGACTTTCGAACACCTGCTTGGCCGGGCCAAATTCCACCATCACGCCCTTTTCCATGACTGTAATGTAATCGGAAATTTGCGCCGCGACGCGCAAATCGTGGGTGATGAAGATGATGGCCATTTTGTACTTGGCCTGCAATTCGTTCATCAAACGAAGCACTTGTTTTTGTACTGACAAATCAAGCGCAGACACACTTTCATCCGCGATCACAATGTCGGGTCCCATGGCCAGTGCCCGTGCAATCCCGATGCGCTGGCGTTGACCGCCAGAAAAGTTGCGCGGCTTGCGTTTCAACGCGGCTTCACCCAGGCCCACCTGTTCCAACAATTCGATGGCGCGTTCGCGGGCTTGCGCCCCTGATAAGCCCTGCAATTCCAACCCACGGGTGATCATGTAACTGACGGTTTGGGTGGGGTTCAAAGATCCAAAGGGATCTTGGAAAATCATTTGGATATTCTTGCGCGCTTTCACCAGATCTTGCCCGGACAGACCCAAGAAATCCTGTTCGTTGATGATAACCGCGCCTTCTGTGGGTTCTTCCAAACGGATCAAAGTTTTGGCCAGCGTGGACTTGCCCGATCCGCTTTCGCCCACCACGCCCAAAGTTTCACCCGCGCGCAGCACAAAGCTTGCATCGTTCAACGCATGCACATTACCGGCCTTGGATTTGTAAATCTTATGGAGGTTTATAGTTTGCACCAACGGCGCATCATTGCGGCCTTCATCAGGTTCGCGTGTGGTTTCCAGCAACGGCATCGCATCGACCAACAGCTGGGTATATGGTTCCTTAGGCCGCAGCAGAACGTCTTCTTTGGGCCCTTCTTCAATCAGCTTGCCCCAACACATCACGGCCACGCGGTCCGCCACATCTGCCACAACGCCAAAGTCATGGGTGATGAAAATTGTCGCGTTGTCATACACTTCACGCAAATCGTTGATCAGGCGCAAAATTTCAGCCTGGGTGGTGACGTCCAAGGCAGTGGTCGGTTCATCAGCAATCAAAACATCGGGTTTGCACGCCAGGGCCATGGCGATGACGATCCGCTGGCATTGGCCGCCAGAAACTTGGTGCGGATAGCTGTCATAGATGCGAGGCGGTTCAGGCAATTTCATCTGTTCAAACAGATGCAAAGACTCCTTGCGGCGATCTTGCGCAGAAATTTCCGGGCGGTGCAGCTTAAACACCTCGTCCACTTGTTTGCCGATCTTGATGGACGGGTTCAGGGCCGCCATCGGTTCTTGGTAAATCATCGAAATGCGCGCGCCCCGAATGGCGTTCAGCTCTTTCTCCGGCAGGTGCAGCATATCCACACCGTCAAACAACACTTGCCCAGACGAAATATTTAGCCGCGGGGCAACGTCGTTCATGATGGCACTGGTCATCACCGACTTGCCGGACCCACTTTCGCCAACAACGCAAATAATTTCGCCCCGGTTCACTGTCAGATTGAAATCTTCCACTGCGTACTTGCGGTCGGCCCCGGGCGGCAGTTCGATGGACAGATTTTTGATATCCAGAACTGGTTGTGATGCATTCGCCATTGTGTTCCCCCGTCACGGCGATTGTGCCGCTGGCACGAACCAAACAGGAAAGCGCCAACGTTGCAACCTTTTGTCCCGCACCTGGTGGCGATATCAGCGCCCTGCTTTGTTGACACCCCCCCACGGGGGTGCCACCTTCTGTACATTCTCCCCAGCTTAAGGTGTTTGGTATGAATACTCCCCAACCGGCGATGGATGTTATACCCACTGTTCATTCATTCTTTGACCCGCAGTCCAACACGATCAGTTACGTGGTGAAAGATCCCTCAAGCCAAGCTTGCGCTGCCATCGATGTGGTGATGAATTTTGACCAAGCTGCGGGACGTCTGAGCTTTGATTGCGCGGATGAAATGGCGCAGTTTATTCAAGCCAACGATCTGCAGTTGGAATGGATCATAGAAACCCATGTCCACGCGGACCATTTGTCAGGCGCGCCGTATCTGCAAGAAAAGCTGGGTGGTAAAATCGGGATCGGCGAACACATTAAGACGGTCCAAGATACCTTTGGCAAAGTCTTCAACGAAGGCACGGAATTCCAGCGCGATGGATCGCAGTTTGATGCATTGTTTGCCGATGGTGATACATACAGCGTGGGTGAAATGACCTGCAGCGTCATCCATACGCCGGGCCATACACCCGCGTGTATGGTGCACATCATGGGTGATGCTGCCTTTGCTGGGGACACCTTGTTTATGCCCGATGGCGGATCTGCCAGGGCTGACTTTCCGGGCGGAGACGCAGGGCAGTTGTTTGATTCCATTCAGCGCATCTTATCCTTGCCCGAAGACATGCGTTTGTTTGTCTGCCACGACTACGGCCCAGGCGGACGGGCCATTGCATGGGAAACCACGGTGGGCGAACAAAAACGGTCGAACATTCACGTCGGTGAAGGCGCGTCACGCGAAGAATTCGTCAAAATGCGCACCGAACGGGATGCGGAACTGTCGATGCCAAAATTGATTATTCCCGCCCTGCAAGTCAACATGCGTGCCGGAGACGTCCCCACCGACAAAGAAGGCAATATGGTGTTGAAAATTCCGGTCAACAAACTTTAACACGGCGTGACCGCGCGCCATTGGTTTTGGATACCTTCCGAGAATGACCAACGACAAGCTGATCCAGCGCCTGCAATCCATCGTGGGACGCAAACACTTAAAAACAGGCAGCAAACAAACTGAACGGTTCCGCAAAGGATGGCGCTCAGGCAAAGGGGATGCCATCGCAGTTGTGATCCCAGGGTCCCTGTTGGAAATGTGGCACGCGCTGCAAGCCTGTGTTGCGGCCGACAAAATCGTCATCATGCAAGCGGCCAACACTGGGCTTACAGAAGGGTCCGCCCCCAACGGCACATACGATCGGGATGTTGTGGTGTTTTCCACCCTGCGGTTGGATCAAATCCACCTTTTGGACGGCGGGGAACAGATCATCAGCCTTCCTGGTGGAACCCTGTTCAAATTGGAAAAACTGTTGGCCCCCTTTGGCCGCCAACCGCATTCAGTCATTGGGTCATCGTGCATCGGTGCATCCATCCTTGGCGGTGTGTGCAACAATTCAGGGGGTTCATTGGTGCGGCGCGGCCCGGCATACACTGAATTGTCGTTGTTTGCCCAACTGGACGCCCAAGGAAACCTGCACTTGGTGAACCATCTTGGGATCGATTTGGGGGACACAGCAGAAGACATCTTGCGCAACTTGCAGTCCGGCAACTTTGATCCAAAAGCCATACACCACGATACCGGCCAAGCCTCTCAAAGCACGTATGGCGCGACAGTCAGCCAAGTGGACGCCGATACCCCTGCCCGATTTAACGCCGATCCCAACGGCCTGTTCGAAGCGTCTGGTTGTGCGGGAAAACTGGCTGTCTTTGCCGTCAGGCTGGACACCTTCGCTGACGAAGGCCCCGAAGATGTATACTATATCGGCACCAACGACACGGCAGACCTGACGGCGCTGCGCCGGGGCTTGCTGCAAGATTTGCCTGAATTGCCCGTCAGCGGTGAATACATCCATAAAGAATGCTACGACATCTCTCGCGTTTACGGCAAAGACACTTTGTTAATGATCCATTGGTTTGGCACGGACAAATTGCCGTTCTTCTTCGCGGCCAAAGGGGCATTGGATGCGCGATTGAACAAGCTGCCCTTTTTGCCGCAAAACTTGGTGGACCGCATTATGCAAGGACTGTCGCGCCTGGTTCCCGAGGCTTTGCCAAAGCGCATGCAAGAGTTTCGCAAAAGCTTTGATCACCACTTAATCCTCAAAGTCTCGCGCAGCTCAGGCACAATGACAGAACAGCTGTTGACGCAGTACGTGGGTGAAACCGGCTGGTTCAAATGCAATAAAGCCGAAGCGGGCAAAGCCATGCTGCATCGGTTTGCCGCTGCGGGGGCTGCGGTGCGCATGCAGGCGGTGAACCCAAACACCATCGAAGATACCCTTGCCCTGGACATCGCACTGCGCCGCAACGACGATGATTGGTTCGAAAAACTGCCCGACGACATTGAACAAGATATCGTGGGCAAACTGTATTATGGGCATTTCTTGTGCCATGTTTTCCACCAAGATTACCTGGTGCGCAAAGGGGCAGATCCCAAAGCGTTGAAGGCCCGCATGTTGGAAGTTTTGGATCAACGGGGGGCGGAATACCCAGCCGAACACAACGTTGGGCATTTGTACGTGGCCAAGCCAGCGCTGGTGGACCACTATAAATCCTTAGATCCCACCAACAGCTTTAATCCCGGCATTGGAAAAACCACCAAGTCCAAACACTATGGCGCCAGTTGTTGCGGTGGGGTTCAATAATCCAAGATTACGCCAGGTGGCCGCCTGCCGCACGGGCAAACTTCAAGAAATGGTCGATGAAAAGGCGGGTCAGCTGTTTTTGTGGGCCGGTATCTGGCCAAACCGCATAAATCCCCAGCTGCGGCAAGGACCAGTCTGGCAAAACGCGTACTAAGACCCCCGTTTCAAGCAGCTGCTTGATTTCACCAAATGGCAAATGTTGAACCCCAAGTCCTGCCAAAATCGCAGATTTTGCGGCGGCAATGGAATCCACTTCGATGCTGACATTGGCTGGATCAAATGTCTGCGTTTCGTCGTTTCGGCAAAGCGTTATTGATTTTGGCAGCATTGAAACGGCCACAAAATCACAGGCCTTCAAGTCGTCAATGTCTGTAACTGGCGTGCGCGCAGCAAGGTAATCACTGGATGCCACCAAGTCACGCCTGAAATCTGCAAGCTTGCGACACCGTAAATTGCTGCTGTGCAATTCCCCCAATCGAATGGCCAAGTCTATGCGATCTTTGATCAAATCGACTTGGTGATCGCTGTTAATGACTGTGATGTCCACCGATGGAAACTGTTTTGCAAAATCCCAAATCGCTTGGCGCAACGGGGATTGTTCGCCGAACGCCGGCACAGAAATGCGCAACGCCCCAATGGGGTTGTCAGACGATGTCATCAGCGCATCAACGGCTTCATGTCCCGCAGCAACCATGCGTCGCGCAGCATCCAAAACCGCCTGTCCTTCTGAGGTTAAGGACAAGCGTCGCGACGTGCGAAAGAAAAGAGAAACGCCCAGTTTGCCCTCCAATTTGGCGATATGGTGACTGACCACCGACGTTGAAAGTTTGAGCTGCCGACCTGCCCCGCTGAAACTTTCAGCGTCGGCAACAGCCACAAATACGGCAAAGGCGCGATAATCTGGGATCATTGTCTTACTTTTTAGAACGATGCTTCTGCAAAACCTAGTCTATTCGAAAAGAAATGCACCCCTTAACTTTGAAGAACAGAACGCAACGCAGACCGTCAACCGAAAGTCAAAGCGTCACGTTCCAAAGCGCAAAGCACCTTTGCGCCACTTTGAGATTGGCACAGCATTCTTCAGGAGAAGACGAAATGACAGCAAACACAGACACCGCCGTGATGAACCGCCGCAACTTGTTGAAAGGAACCGTCCTGACAGTGGGTGCGGCTGCATTGTTGCGCACCGCTTTGACACCAGCCCCAGCGGTGGCCCAAGAAGGCGAATTCCCTGCTGGCACGATCCACAGTTTCGGCAAAGGTGGGGTTACGTTCCATACATACGTGTCCCCTGCACAAACTGTTAATGTGACGTCACACATCGTTGAATTTGAAGACCAACTGTTGGTGGTGGACGCAACAATGCTGCCCCCCACAGCCATGGAAGTTTCTGCCGCCATTAAATCAACCGGCAAACCCGTGGGTATGGCGGTGATCAGCCATGAACACCCAGATCACTGGGGCGGCGCATCGTTCATTGAAGGCGTGTCTTTTTCGACATTGCCAGAAGTTCGTGAAGGTCTGCGCGGGGAAGCCACAGGCGGGGATTGGCCAGAACCCACAAACGTTTTGAACGGCGGCGATGTGGTGCCCGGCATGACAGAAATGTCAGGCGTGAAAGTGGAATTCCGCCATTACACCAACACAGAAGCCCCCCATATGTTGGTGACGGTTCTGCCCGACCAGAAAGTCGCGATCGTTCAGGATTTGGTTTACAACGGCGTGTATTTTGCCCCAGGCGTTGACCGTGCCAACTGGATCGCAACATTGGAAGGTCTGCGCGACGATCCAGCTTTCGAGACACTTCTGGTGGGTCATGGTCTGCCGACGTCACGGGGTGAGTTGGATACCGCCATCGCCTACATCAAAGTTCTGGACGATGTGATGACCAACGCCGCCACACCAGATGCGGCCATGGCATCTTTGAAAGAATCCTTCCCCGGCTATGGCGGTGAATTTCTTCTTAGCTTGATCGGTGAATATTGGACCCGCTGATAAAGCCACTTCACACGCAAGGCAGCGACATAGGTCGCTGCCTGTTACCGTTGTAATTGACTTGTGAAGCGCCACAAAAGTTCAAGCATCCTTGCATTCTGAAATCCATTCGCTATATCCGACTATAATACTTGGATTTAACATCGGAGCGCATCATGAGCCTGACCAACACCCTTAAACGCGCGGCACGCAAAGTCACTGGGCGGCCCGGCGCGCGGATATTGACTGTAAAGTCCGCAAAATATTTGACGCCGAACATGATCCGCGTCACCTTTTCCGGGCCAGAGTTGGCGGATTTCCCAGAAGGTCGCGAAGGTGGAAATTGCAAACTTTTGTTGCCGGAAGTTGATGAAACCCGGGAAAGTTTTGAACAGCGCTTTTCTTTTGGCCCGCCCCCTGCCCGCCGCACATACACAGTGCGTCATTACCGAAAGGACACCCAGGAACTGGACATTGATTTTGTGGCCCACGGCGACAATGGCCCTGCCTCTCGGTGGGCCACGCACGCCAAGCCGGGTGATTTCTTGGGCTTCATGGGCCCCAGCCCAGCCAAAGTAACGCAATTCAATGCAGATTGGTATTTGGTGGCGGCGGATCCATCTGCAGTTCCAGTGGCAGCCGTAACCTTGGAGGCGATGCCGCGGGATGCAAAAGGCATTGCCATTTTTGAAATGACATCGGCCGAAGATGCCCAAGACATTGACGCCCCAGATGGGATCGATGTGCACTGGTTGGTGAACCCTACTCCCACCACCCCATCCACCCAACAAATGGATTTTATCCGCGCCATGGACTGGCCAAGCGGCCGAGTGCAAACATGCATCGCAGGAGAATCCAGTGTCATCAAAGAAATGCGCGCGTTCTTGGCACACGAAAAGCATGTGCCGCGCGAAGACACGTATATCTCTGGCTATTGGAAAATCGGGCTGGTGGAAGACGAACACCAAAAGGCCAAACGCGCCGAAGGTTAAGGCGTGACGGCATGGGGATCCCAGTGCTTTATTTGTGACCCACTCCATTGGGCATATGGGCTGACTTTTCATGAATGGCCTTTGCCCAATGCCGGATATCGTGGCGCAGCAATTCGATGAACGCCGCAACCTTCGGGTTGCGGTATGCGGATGGCAACTGCACCGCATGAATGTCCAAAGCCAAGGATCTGAACCCCGCCAACACCTGTACCAATCGCCCCGTTTCACAGGCATCAGCCAGAAAAATTTCAGGGCAATGATAGATCCCTTTTCCAGCAAAAACCGGGGCCAAACACGCTTCTGGACTGTTGGCCAAATAGGCACCGGACACAGGGACATGGATCAGTTGGCCTTCTACGAAAAACGGCCAGCGGTTGAGGTCTGGGGCGTTGATATCGCGCACGCATGAATGATCGGCCAAATCAGCGGGATGCAAAGGTTCGCCATATCGCGCCAAATATTCCGGGGATGCCACCGCCAGAAAATCTGTGGTGGTCAGCTTACGCGCCACCAAGCTGGAATCCTTCAAGGCCCCCATTCGGATGGCCAAATCATACCCGCCTTCTGCCAAGTCCACGATATGATCGGACATTTCCAGATGGACCACGACGTCAGGGTATTGCTCCATGAACTTTAGCGCGGTCTGGGCCACAACCGTTTCCCCCAAAGCCAGGGGCGCGGAAATTTTTAAAACCCCAGACAACCCACCGCTGGGATCCATGTCCAAGGCCAACGCATCCATTGCGGCCAACACCTTGCGGCAGCCTTGCAGATACGTGCGTCCTTCGTTGGTCAGCGACAAACTGCGCGTTGTGCGGTGCAACAAATTTACCTTCATTTGGTCTTCAAGGATTGCAATGTATTTGCTGGCCACTTTGTTGGAAATTCCCAAGCGTTTTCCTGCGGCAGTGAAAGACCCGGTTTCCACTACCGCAACAAATGTGCGCATGCCATCCAAGCTGTCCATCAATTACCCCTAAATTGGCGATTATCTTTCCCCCTTATCGCCAATAGAAAGATAAAAATCGATCCCCATTTTCAATTCAACGCAACGATGAAAGGAAATGAAATGGCTACTTCTGATGCTCCTATCTCCATTGGACGCGTGTCCTTGGTTGTGAATGACTTGAAACGGATGGCAGAATTTTATGCCAAAACACTTGGCTTAAGCGTTTTGTCCCAAGATGGCGAAACGGCCCAATTGGGCGCGGGCCGCCGGGTCTTGTTGGAGTTGCGCAGCGATCCTTTGGCGCGCTGGCGCCCCCATGAGGCAGGATTGTTCCACACAGCGTTTTTGTTGCCCAGCCGGGGACATTTGGCCAGTTGGTTGGACCATGCAGTCAGCTTAGGTGTGCGTTTGGATGGCGCGTCCGATCATTCGGTCAGTGAGGCGATCTATCTTCAAGATCCCGAAGGCAACGGCATTGAAGTTTATGCCGACCGCCCAAGATCCGAATGGGAAACTGCCCGTGAACATGTGCGCACCAGCACCCGGGCGTTGAACCTGCAAGCGCTGTCAAAATCTTCGATTGGCCGATGGACAGCCGCCCCTGAAGACACGGTTGTGGGACATGTTCACCTGCAAGTGGGTGACGTGGCACTGGCGGATGATTTTATGTTGGGCACGCTTAAACTGGACAAAACCAACGCCATGCCATCAGCGGGCTTTTACAGTTCTGGCGGATATCACCACCACTTTGCAGGCAACATTTGGCAGTCCGCCAACGCGGGCACCCGCAGCCCCAACACCACTGGCCTGGCCGAGGTAGAGGTTCTGGCCGACCCCACAATCTTGTCACCTGGTTTGGTGACAGACCCTTGGGGCACGCCTTTCCGGGTCGTCGCGGCCTAATGCGGCCTTCAATTCTCAGCCCGGAACCAATGGCACGGAGACGGACGCTCTGGCAAACTTGTAGAAAGTCCTGACTGCAAGCGCTGAGGCTTTGACCACCGCGTGGCCTCCCCTGTTGAAAATCATGTCGCACGAAGACTTGATTTATCGCGGCTTCCAAGTACCGGCTCTCAAAGGCGCGACATACCATCTGTCGCGCCTTTTTCATCGGACGCCGAAGGTGCTGGCTTCATCTGAGAATTTCAAGTCTTTTCCACAATTGTCTGTGCATTTGCCCATTGCGCCAAGCCCTGTACGAAGGGCACCTACCAGATTATGCTTGCATAGCGCCCTGATCTGAGGTCGGTAGCTGGCATCTGATTTGGCTGCCGTTTGTGTTCGGCCCCAACCAAAGAGGCTTCGTTTGGAACAAGATCATATTGCCCGCATCCGCCGCACATGGGCCCTGGCCGCGGCAGACCCAGCCGCCACATCGCGGGTGTTTTATTCCACTCTGTTTCGGATGGACCCCACCACAAAGCCCTTGTTTCAAGGCGATTTGGAGGTTCAGGGCAAGAAGCTGACTGATACGCTTGGCTTCATTGTGGACCACCTTGATGCTTTGGACATCTTGGTGCCCGCGGCCCAAGAATTGGCAACGCGCCACGTGTCTTACGGCGTTGCAAAAGACCAATACGACAGTGTTGGTGCGGCATTGATTGCCACTTTCCAAAAGTTGCTGGGGGTTGATTTTTCAAGCGAAGACACCGCAGCTTGGAGCGCTGTTTACGGCACCTTGGCTGATGCCATGACCAGCCACGCTTACGCTGAGTAAAAACTATACTTTAGGATAGTACGCTATCCGTCTGCTTCGGAAACTGTACACAAGTTGATGGTAATCACGCCCCAACTAAGGGGCCTTCGACACCATGAAAATCACTGTTTTATCGGCTGACACGCTTGACCAACTGGTCGCGGCTGCACCAAAGATTCGCGCCAGTTTTGCGTCCGTTCACATGAACTGCGCTTTATCCGAAGCACCAGCGCGGCTGAACGGAATTGCGGACACTGTATTGGGGGCAACGTCGTGCCAAGGGGCCATGACCCACGACGGCGTGACGCCAGGGGTGGCTGCATTTTTGATTGATGATCCCGAAGGATCATATGGATCAGCGGCAATGCCCTTCGACGACAATATTGAAGATGCGGCAAGCAAGGCTGTTGTGCGTGCGCTTCAAGCGGCGGATCGTTTGGGGGAACGCCCTGACCTGGTATGGGTTTCTGCTACACCGGGTGGGGAAGAAGCCGTTATCGCCGGGATCACTGCGGTTGTTGGCCCCGATGTGCCCATCATTGGCGGAAGCGCGGCTGACAACACGGTGGAAGGCAATTGGTTCGTTTTTGATTCCACATCCCATACCCCATCCGGGGTGGTGGTTTCGGTGATGTTTCCGTCCACACCGATTTCCTTTGCCTATCACAACGGATATGCCCCAACACCCCACAGCGGTGTGGTGACCAAAGTCACCGGGCGACGGATTTTTGAGATTGATAACCGCCCTGCCATGGAGGTTTACAACGATTGGACCAATGGTGCCATGACTGGCCCAACCGGTTCGGCAGAAGCTTTGCCGATCTTATCAGACAGCACATTCCACCCCTTTGGGCGCGCCGATGCGGTGGTGAACGGTGTCCCCCATTATTTACTGGCGCACCCCGCGACGGCCCACAGCGATGGGTCCATGGATATGTTTGCCAACGTGGCCCAGGGCGAAACCCTGACACTGATGACCGGCACCCAAGATGGATTGGCAGATCGGGCGGGTCGCGTGGCTGCGCTGTCGCGCCAATTGCGCACGGAAGGGCAAACTCCCATGGCAGGCGCACTGATGATTTATTGCGGCGGATGCATGTTGGGGGTCCAAGACAAATTGGATCGCGTTGTGTCTGGCGTGAACACAGCCCTGGACGGGACACCTTTTTTGGGGGCCTTCACATTTGGGGAACAAGGACCCTTGGTGGGATCAGGGAACCGGCATGGCAACCTTATGATTTCATGCATTGTTTTCAGCGGCGAATAATGCAAATTTTCGGTCATGGCCCAAGAAGAACGGCTGCGCGAAATCCTGCTGGAACTGCAGGTTTTGCGCGACAGAGAAAGTAAAAGCTTGGCGGCAACCAAGACCCTTCTTGGTTGTCTTGAAGCCTATACGGAAACGTCTGAACCGGAAGCAGCCCTGCAATCGATTTTCACATCTTTGCGCACCAATGCCGGCGCCCAACTTTGCCTTATCGTGGCCCCCACACAAAACAGCACATCGGAAGTGGTGGCCAGTTCAGACCCCCAATTCTTGGGCAAAACACTGACGCCCCCGATCAACCCTTTCAAACGCGCGCGCAACATTTCAAGGATTCAACAATTGGGATCTTGGGGGGATGTCCTGGATGCCACCGAATTTGAAAACGCGGCACTGTGCCCAGTGCAAGGTGATTTCGCGATCATGTGCTTCAAATCGGGATCAGACCCCTTCGCAAAATCGGAAATGGACCTGGTGAACCGATTGGCTGGGTTGGCTTTGCAAGCTTACAAAAACGCAAACTTGTCGCGCGAAAAGGAACTGTTGTCTGCCGCCATAGCTGGATCATCTTCGGGAATTGTCATTGCAGATGTCAACCAAGACCATCTTCCCTTAGTTTATGTAAACCAGGCTTTTGAACACATCTCTGGCTTCACCTCAGCCGAGGTTTTGGGAAAAAACTGCCGGTTTCTTTCCGATGAACCCACCCACTCCCCTGAACGCAGCCGCCTGCGGGCAACGATTGAAGCAAGATCTGCGGGGAAATTTCTGCTGCGCAACCGCCGCAAATCAGGCGAAGGGTTTTGGAACGAACTGTCATTGTTCCCGGTTTATGATCCCGCGGGAAACCCAAGCCATTTGGTGGCAACCCAATCTGACGTGACCCCCCGCATTGAATCAGGCCAAGCTTTGGACCGTGTCAGAACCCGGATGGAACAGGCCTTGGCTGCCACTGACGATGCATTTTTGATCCTGGATGCCGACGGGACCGTGGCCTTGGCAAATGTGGCCATCAAGGAAATGTTCCCCGCCCCCGGTGTGGAATGGGCCAGCGGCACGTCCTTTGACCAAAATTGGTCCAACTATATGGAAGAAACCCAGGATTTGCCTGGGCGCGCAACAAAGCTTTTGAAAGACGCAGATCTTGGGGCGCTTTCAGCCGTCCCAGGCGGTCAAGAGTTAGATTTGCCTGATGGCCAGATTGTGTTGGTGCGCGCCGCAAAGTTGGAAGATGGTGGCTTGGTGGTGTCTGCCACGGATGTTACAGCCATGAAGTCAGCCCAAACTTTGTTGGCCCAGCGATTGGCCGCAATGGAAGCCGCCCCAGATGGCATCGCGGTGGCGGATAAAGGTGGGCGCTTAACTTATCTCAACTCTGCAGCAACACGGTTGATGGGGTATGATGCCCCCACATCTGCCTTTGGCCGCACCTGGTGGCATAGATACAAAGACCAGGGTGAACTGCAATCTATGCCTGCCTTCGATGCCACACTGGCACAGTTGAATTTGCCCGGGGCGCATCACCACGAAATCACAATGTCCCCGCTGGACACAGGCGGGTCAGTGATTGCAATCCGCGACGTCAGCGAAAAACTGGCGACCGAACAGCGCGAAGAAGAATTGACCCGCGATTTGGTGCGCTTGCAACGCCAAGAAGCCGTGGCACAAGTCACCGCTGGCATTGCCCATGATTTCAACAATTATCTTGCTGCCATCAATGGATCCGCCACGCTGATCGATATGGAAAGTGATTTGTCAGAAACGACGCGCGGCCATGTCAAACGGATCGCCTCCGCAGGGGCGCAGTCGGCCCGATTGGTAAATCAACTGCTGGACATTGGCGCAGGCACCAACAGTCAAACCAGTTTTGATTTGGCATCTGTTCTGGCGGATTTGCCCGCCATGGTCACCGCGGTTTTGCCCGGCCATGCGCGTTTTGAAATCCGGCAGGGGCCGTCGGGGGATGCGTTGAAAGGCGACCCCAGTGCTTTAAGCCAAGTGTTGCTTAATCTTATTTTGAACGCAGGGGATGCTTTGCCCAAAACAGGTGGCACCGTAACTGTTGAAATCGCACAACAAGACCCTGCCCTTTCACCCCCACAAGTGGGTGCCTTGCAACCGGGCGCGGATTATCTGCTGTTGAATGTTTCTGACAACGGTCACGGCATGGACCAGGCCACACAAGACCAAGTGTTCCAGCCGTATTTCACGACAAAAGGACACCAAGGCACGGGGTTGGGCATGGCCATGGTGGCCGCGCAGGCAAAATCTGTCGGGGGGGCCATTGGGATCACATCCCAAGTATCCATTGGGACAACAATTCATCTTTACTGGCCTT
This sequence comes from Planktomarina sp., assembly GCA_020629775.1. Classification (GTDB taxonomy): domain Bacteria; phylum Pseudomonadota; class Alphaproteobacteria; order Rhodobacterales; family Rhodobacteraceae; genus Planktomarina. The sequence goes on along the minus strand of JAHDCP010000011.1, from coordinate 10,588 downwards.
TGGCTCAATCCAACTTGGCCCAACCATCGCAATCTGATCAAACCCAAGCTGACTTGACCGGGTTGAACCTGATTGTTGTGGATGACGATATCCGTGTGGGCGAAGTTATCACTAAGTTTTTAGAAGGGCATGGCGCAGAAGTTGCCCTATGCGAAGATCCAGTTGACGCGCTGGAGGCCATTGAAGAAAATCCGGAATTCTGGTCAGCCCTGATCACCGATTACGACATGCCAGCCATGACCGGCGGCGAACTGGCGCACCGCATCCATGGGTTTGCCCCGTCCCTGCCAATTTTTGTCGTAACGGCGTTAGCCCGCCGATTGAATGATCCCCGCTTGGCGCAAAGCAACATTGCGGCTATCCTACCCAAACCGGTCGATCTTGTTGCCCTGGGGCAAGGGTTGTCGGAGGCAGTCACGCCAAACCAAAAGGACTGAACATTGAGAATTCTGTTGGCCGACGACCATGATCTGGTGCTTGAAACGCTTGGCGCGTTTTTGTCCACGCAACCTGATTTCGAAGTGGAAACCTGCGGAACTTTGGACGCCGCCTGTGAAAAGATTGGCAATGAAGCGAAATACGATCTGACGCTGTTGGACTATTCCATGCCTGGTATGAACGGCTTGGAGGGCCTGAAGCGCGCCTTGGACGTGTCGTTTGGCCAACCTGTTGCGATCATGTCTGGCACCGCCACAAAGGAAGTTGCGCAGAAAGCCATTGATTCCGGGGCGGTTGGGTTTTTGCCCAAAACCATGGCGGCGAAATCCATGGTGAACGCTGTGCGGTTTATGGCCATGGGGGAAACTTATGTGCCGTTGGATTTCATGAACGCCGAAGATGACGTGGACACGCCGCCGCTGGCAAAGCTGTTGTCCGAACGCGAACTGCAAGTGCTTGAGGGATTGTGCCACGGCCATTCCAACAAAGAAATCGCGCGGGACTTGGATTTACAGGAAGTGACGATCAAGCTGCATGTCAAAACGCTGAGCCGCAAACTGGACGCCAAAAATCGGACCCACGCCGCGATGATCGCGAAAGAGGCCGGTCTGTTTTAACAAACCGGCCCCCGTCAAATCAGTGAAGCTTTCCTAAAGCGTTTTAGAAAATCATGCTGTCAAACAGCGCAGCCTGCATATCGGTTGTGGCGTCAGTCATGTTGATGGTCAGATTGGTATTTGACCCAAGATTGACCAAAGCCACTTCGCCATCGAATGACACGTTTTGATTGAACCAATCATTGGCGTTTTCACCTGATGTGGCCAAGTTCAAAGCACTGAAGTCCAATTCATCCAGGCCTGCTTCAAAGTCAGTGATAACATCGTTTCCACCGTCCAAATCATCTGATTTGAAAATGAAAATATCCGCGTCAGCACCACCTGTAGCGATGTCGTTGCCTGCGCCCATGATAATCTTGTCGCGGCCTGCGCCGCCGTCCAAAAAGTCATCGCCACGGGCACCGTTCAGGTAATCATGGCCAGCATCACCGGACATGCTGTCATTGCCAGAGCCGCCGTTCATATTGTCACGGTCATCACCACCGGACATGTCATCATTACCTGTTCCGCCTTTCATGCGATCGCGGCCTTCCCCGCCGGAAAGAACGTCATTACCTGATCCACCTTCCATTGTGTCCGCGCCGTCATCGCCGTTCAAAGTGTCATTGCCAGACCCGGAATACAGTTGGTCGGTGCCGAAGCCGCCGTTCAATTCGTCCGCACCTGCGCCACCTTCCAAGACGTCATTTCCTGTGTCGCCATTGAGAACGTCGTCCCCTGCGCCACCAGCCAAGTCATCCGCGCCAGATCCACCGTTCAGAACATCCGTGCCAGAACCACCGTTCAAGGTGTCGGCGCCATTACCACCGTACAAAACATCACGGTCAGCACCGCCAAACAGCAGATCGTCCCCGTCAGCACCGAACAGTTCATCAAATCCAGAACCGCCTTGCAAAGCGTCTTGTCCCAAGCCGCCGTCCAGAGTGTCGTGGCCCGCAGAGCCTGACATCTGGTCATCGCCGCCGCCGCCAAAAAGAATGTCATCATCCTCTGGCAAAGCATTGCCGAATTGGTCAAACCGATTTCCGTGTTCATCATAAATCGACTTGATGCCATTTGCTGTCCATTCAGGCGACGCACCCCCAAATATGGCATCTGCGCCGTCACCGCCGAACAATTCATCGCCAAGACCTTCGCCAACAAGAACATCTTCACCCAACGAGCCAAGAATTTCATCGTTGCCTCCGCCACCTTCGATGGTGTCGTTGAAGCCATCTGCTGTTTCATCAGAAACAACGTTTAAAGATGGGTCCCGAATCAAGATCGACGCTTCACTTTCTGGCTGTTCAAAGATGTTTGCTGTGCGTGGATCAACCGCACCATCATTGGTGCCAACACCTGGTGCATCTGACACCAACACCAACGTTGCAGTGCCTGTCTCTGTGTCAGTAACCACTTCATAGATGCCGCCGGTACGACCGGTGGAATCGTCCATGTCATGGTTGCCAGAGTTGCCCCCAACGAAGAAACGACCATCGCCGTCCACCATTGCCGCGCCAAATGTGATCGCAGGCATACCGTCAAAAACTTCGCCGTCTACGATTGTGGATGTGATCGGCGTAAATGTGAAAATTGGTTCACCACCGTCAGCAACTTGGCTTACATCAATTTCCATAATGCTTGAATCTTCGCCATCACTGCGCGCACGCACGACGCCACGGAACGTTTGTGTTTCTGCGTCAAAGGCCACGTCAAACACGCGTTGATCCACCATCTCGGCCGGAAATTTAAACCTGGTTACAACGGGGTCACCGTTTACGTCCAGTTGATCAACGTCCACCACCATCATGTAGTCCATGTCAGCTTCAAACGCCCACAAGTTCCCTTGATCGTCAAAGTCCCCTGTCCACGAACGGTAAGGGGTGTCCCCCACACGATAGCTGTTACCTTGCGCATCCAACATTATCAGGTTTGTGGATTCCACGGGATTTCCCAAGCTATCGACACCGTTTGATGTCGCAATGCCGTAAACCAGATTGTCCTCCGCGTTGAACCCAATCGCGTTGACGTTCACGGTGGCTTGGGATCCCGCCGCAGTGTATGTGCCTGTTTCTTGATCAAAGACGTGCAATGTCCCGTTCAGAACCTGCAAAACGTTGCCTTGGCCTGGGGCAAAGGCTTCGACTTCGATGGTTTGGCCACCGATTTCCACTTCTGTGGTATAGCTCCAAACAACGCCGTCGGTGTTGATTTGAAGATCGTTTTCCGCTGGTACGGGGTCAACGGTACGGAAGGTGAGTTCACCTTCAACACCGGTTCCCTGAATTTCCACCCGATAGGTTTCATATGCGCCTGATTGGGCTTGCACCGTTTCGATCACGGTGCCGTTCCAGATGACTTGAACAGCACCATTGGTGTTTCCGCCGCCAAAATTCACGGCCATTTCAAATTCAACCACGTGCGTCACATCTGCTTGGGTTGTGACGGTTTGGGTCATTTGCAAATGGCCGTCCTCGGTGCGCTCGGACACCCAGTTTTCGCTTGCGCCGAACTGTTCAATCGTGGTGGAATTTTGCGTGTCCGCCAACATGTTCAGATCAGCAAAGTCGCCGTGCAGTTGGTCGTTGCCTGCACCGCCGTTGATTTCATCGTTGCCGCTAAGACCTTGGATTTGGTCATCGGCATTGGTGCCATCCAATTGGTCATTGAGGGCATCACTGCCAATAATTGAGTTTAAATCAGACATAACGCGGTCCTTTCATGCGTATAAGTGTCATTGGGTTTGGGGAGGGTTCGAAGATCGATTGAATTACCAACCGATCCCTTCGATCTTTGCGGAACTGTCCGCGTCTTTGTGCAAGCGGCAGACATCAATCACTGGAACATTGCCTGCGTTTTCCACCGCTGTGCGATAGGTGTCATTGGCATGGGTGACGATCAGCGCATCTGCATGATCTGTGACATCGGTTACATCTTCGCGCAGCATCTGCGGCAACGCAGTGGCCAGGCTGGCCAAGCCAGCGGATCCGTATTGCACATAAGCCAATTGGCCCGCCAAAGGCGTGTCTTGGGTGATGGCCGTGTCGTGCACCAAAACCTCAACACCCTCTTCTCTCAGGGCGGCGATCACTTCCAAAACAGGGCTTTCGCGCAGATCGTCGGTGCCAGGCTTAAACGCCACGCCCAACACGCCAACGCGCTTGGCCCCGGTGCGGCGCACCATGTCCAAAGCCGCTTGGATGTGGGCCGCATTGGATGTGCCCAGGCTTTCAATCATGGGCAAATCCAACCCCAGATTTTGGCCAATATGCGCCACGGCGCGCACTTCTTTTGGCAAGCAAGACCCGCCATAGGCAAAGCCAGGCTTCAGGTAATAGGGGGACAGGTTCAGTTTGGTATCTTGGCAAAAGACATCCAT
>JAHDCP010000011.1:3694-6075 GCA_020629775.1 Planktomarina sp. | reverse complement strand
GCCACGCCTTCACGCAGAAATTCAGGGGTGAAGGCCACACCGAAATCCACGCCCAATTTCCGACCTGACATCTTTTCCAAAATCGGAGTCATTACCTTCATTGTGGTGCCGGGTGGGATCGAACAGCGCATGGCAAAAACGTGGAAATCAGACTTTTGCGCCAGGCCAACCGCCATAGAACGTGCCGCAGCTTCAATATAGCTGTAGTCGCAGCCGCCATCTTCAGACGTTGGCGTGCCAACGGAAATGAACGTGACATCGGTGTCGCGCACAGCAAAGGACAGATCGTCAGTGGCAGTCAAAAGATCTGCATCCACACCTTCTGACAACAACTTCCCCAAGTCTTTTTCATGGATGGGGGATTGCCCAGCGCCGATTTGATCAACCTTTGTTTGGTCTATATCCACACCCACCACACGGTGTCCAAGGCTGGACAAACAGGCGCAAGAAACGGCCCCGACATACCCCAAACCCACAACGCTGATGGCGGGTTTTTGCGCGATGACACGCAGGGCGACTGGGGAAGAATTTTCGAAATCGATGGGCGTAAGATCTAACATTGTGACAGCCTTTCAAGCAGTGTTGGTTGTGTTGAGGGCTGTCTAACCGTTTGATTTGATGAAATGTTTCTGCTCAATGGGTAGTTTCAATTCCAAAAGCACAGCGCATTCTTCTTTTGTGAAAATGCACTATCCCAAAGGGTAGTCGGCCCAATGTGGCCACCCCAAAAAGAAAAACCCACAGACCAACATCGTTGGTCCATGGGTCCGGCAAATTATTGGCCTGAGGTTTAGAAAATCAGGCGGCCAGCTTTTGTCCTTTGGCATCATCCGCGCGGGCATAGATATCTTCGTATCGCACGATATCGTCTTCGCCCAGGTAAGCGCCCGATTGAACTTCAATCAAACTCAAGGGCACTTTGCCTTTATTTTCCAAGCGGTGAACTGCACCTAATGGAATGTAGACGGACTGGTTTTCTGTCACCAAAGACACATCTTCATCCACGGTCACGCTGGCGGTCCCTTCCACCACGACCCAATGTTCAGACCGATGAACGTGGCTTTGCAAACTCAGGCATCCACCCGGTTTCACAACGATGCGCTTCACTTGGAACCGTTGGCCCAAGGCAAGGGTTTCATAATACCCCCATGGACGGTGGCATTGGCGGAACCCTTCTGCTTGGGGCGCTTTTTGAATTTTCAGCTCTGCCACCACTTCTTTGACGCGTTCACTGTCATCCATGTTCGCCACCAAGATGGCGTCATCGGTGGCAATGGCCGCGATATTTTCCAAACCCAAACCCACAATGCGTGTATCGGCCCGGTCAGACCGCAGCAGTGTGTTTTTGCAATCAATCTGCGTGGCGGGTCCGCTTAACGCGTTGCCTTCGCTGTCTTGATCCCCAGTTGCATGTACAGATTTCCACGATCCCAGATCTGACCAACCGCATTCCACCGGGATAACAGCCAGTTCCTCGGCGGCTTCCATGATGGCATAATCGATGGATATATCTTCACACCGGCCATAGGCATCTGCCCCCAATCGGAAAAAACACAAATCTGTTTCACCGGTGGCCAACGCAGCCCGGCAAGGGATGACCAACTTCGGTGCCAGAATTTCAAAAGCGTCCAAAATGGAGCTGACCTTGAACATGAAGATGCCTGCGTTCCACAAATGATGGCCACCTTCCACAAAAGTTTGTGCTTTTTCGCGGCAAGGTTTTTCCACAAAAGATTTCAGCAATTGTTTTTCGCAAGATTTGGCGGGCGCGGACAGTTCCAGATATCCATACCCTGTTTCAGGGGCGTTGGGTTTGATCCCGAAAGTTACAATCTGGCCGTCTTGTGCTGCTGCTTGACCGGCCTGAACCGCATCTGCAAATGCTTTTGTGTCTGCGATCTGATGATCGGACGGGGCCACCAGCAAAATGGCGTCCGGGGTGTTTTCATGGTGCAGTGCCGCAGACAAAATCGCCGGGGCTGTGTTGCGACCTGTAGGTTCCAGAATAATGCTTGCGCCTTCGATCCCGGCATCATCGACTTGTTCTGCTGTGATAAACCGGAAATCAGAACCAGTCACCACGGTCGGGGCTGCAAAACCCGGGCCGCTGAATCGCGACAGCGTGTCTTGGAACAAACTTTTATCGCCCACCAAGTCTGTGAATTGCTTAGGATAGCTTTTACGAGAAGCAGGCCAAAGACGTGTACCAGAGCCACCAGCGAGGATTACAGGGATGATCATAACGTGTTCCAATCTTTCGTTTATGTGTTGTCTGGAACTGTTTTAGCTATGAAAAACCGTTTGTTTGGGCTCCAAGGGGGGTAAGGCCGCGCTCTGTCGTATGGGGGGCTATCCATTGGGATAGCCGCGCCCTGCCCCTA
>JAHDCP010000011.1:0-3594 GCA_020629775.1 Planktomarina sp. | reverse complement strand
ATCATCTTCGCGCCGCGCGACAGCATGTGGTACCAAGTGGATTTATCGTCGCCGGACAAAAACCGAAACCGCCCCCACAACCAATGATCCAGGTGATCCGCTTCAATGGTGCGAATAAACTTTAAGCTGCGCATATGTTCTGCCCGAAACACGGACATGCGGCCCGTCAGGGTTAAAACTTTGCCGGACATCGCATGGCTTTGCATGGCAAGTCTGCGTTGCGCAAACCGCATGTCCAACCAAGACGCAATCCATTTAGGGCCGTAACAAATCACCTCTTCGTCGGTGGTCAAGGCTTGCAGCTTAGGGTCGGCTCCAAACATGCTAAGCGTTTTTTCCAACACGTCATTGCCGTACAATGCATCCCCATCCATGAAGATAACCAGGTCATCCTTGTCCACACCGTTTCGATTGATGGATCGCAAAATCATGCCAATGGCCATGCGCTTGCCGGGTTGGTTTTGGCGCAGAAACACCAGTTCCAACAGATCATCGGGGATGTCTTGGCCATGGGTTTCCACGAAAGACCGAATGATCAGTTCGTCGTATGCGCTGCCCGTTCCGATATAGATCGTGGTGGGGATCTTCTCGCGCTTCACTTGTCCCAAAATGGATCCGATCACACGCTTGGTGATGGCGGGCTCTTCGAAATAGGTGGTCATTTGAATGTGCAACCGCCGTGGTCGCCAGCCAGACGCCCAAACTGCACGCGCCTGCGCCCGCATTCCCGGCCAACGAAACCGGCGATACGCCTCGGCCCGGACGGCATGGGTGAACCACCAACTGAACCGCCACAGCCCTAAGGACCCCAACACCACAGATATGTGCAAGGTGTCGGGGCGGAAAAAGCGGTTGCTTGTATGGGTCAACAAATAGCCCAAAACCAGCACCAAACAGGCAATCAAAAACAATTGCGACGGCCGCCATTTTGCCAACCCATGCTTTGCGGGCGCGCGAAAGCCGCGCAGCCGCGCGGTTAGATCTTTGTCAAAGGCATATTCTGTTTCAGGGGCTGACATGGCAGATCATCCTTGCGTTCCGGCAAAAATGCCGCGGACCAGATTTGAAATCGAAACCGCCCACGGGCGTTGCGCTGTCACTTCAACAGGCATCAGATGCGGCAACATCGCCCGGCTGGCCCCTGGTGTGGCCAGATCCAGATCAACTGTCACCAACATTCCGAAGTCAGGGGAAATCTCCGGCTCAATCCCTGCTTCAATGGCGCTGATGCGCCCCTGCAACTTTTGAGTTTGACCGTTTGTGTTGATGCGTACGTCAATGGGCATTCCCAAGTGCACAGACGCCGTCATGTTTTGATCCAGCCAGCCGCGCACCTGACGCGCGGTGTTGGCTTCCACAACGGCAACGCCAGTGCCCCGGCTGACCAGCTGTCCCTTCAGAACGTCAATTTGAGTGACGATCCCGTTTTCAGCAGCCCGCACATGCAAAGCATCTGACGCACCGCGCAAACGCCCACGATCCCGGCGCAACCGGCGCAGTTCATCTTGGGTTGCGTCAACTTCGCGCGACAAGGCTGATTTCAAGTCATGGATGCCCTGACCTTCAGCACTCAAACCGGCATCAAACGCCGCCGCTGCGGCTAAAAACGGAACTCGGGTTTCATCCGATGTGGTGCGAAACCCCAGAAGAAATTGATCGCGCATCGCGGCGTATTGCGCCAACACCGCTGTTTCGCGGGCTTGCACATCCAAAAGGCGCGCTTCCAGCAGATTGATCCGCCCGCGCACATCCGACAAAGCAGATTCATTGTCAGGCGTGGTCAAACGCACCAAAATATCCCCGCGCCGAACAGATGTGCCCACAGCAACGGGGATTTCTTTGACATAGGCCGTATCAACCGCCAAGGCCGCCATGAGGGGGGCTTCCACGCGGGCATTGTGGATGCCAACCGTGGCCAGTTTGCCGTAAATTCCGGCTCCCAATGTCCAAAACACCAAACAACCGATGGCCAGATATACAAAAACATTGAGCGCCGCGCGCAAAGACCGCGGGCTTTTGGTTTTGCTGGCTTCGGCTGCTTCTTGGTCCGTTTCGCCCATGGGAACCAAATCCACCGGGCAGTCCAAGCTGGTGATAATGTCATCGGTCACCGCCATGCGGCCAGACAGTAAGGATTGGTAAAACACCGAAAGTGTTTCGCGTTGGCGGCCGGTCAGGTCAACAAACTGCAGAAAACCCGGGGTGTCGCCTTCCAAAAGTTCAACAGAAAACCGCACGTCCACACCCTGAAACGGAATCGAAAGAACCGCTTCTTTTGGCAGAACGTCAACATCATCGGGGTATTGAAAGCCGCGCAACGACCATTGCGACACCACGACCGATTCACCGGACGCAAGTTCCAACCGCAAAGGCGCAGTCACGCTGAAGTCCAACTCCGCCATGGGACGTTCGTGCCGTACTTTCATGAACTTAATCTCCTTTGGCGCTTAAATGCCCGAAAATGATGAAAAAAACTGAACCCGTGCGGATATTATAAGTCTCAAAAGGATAGTATCCGCAGCGTCGCACGCGGTTTGCACGCAAAAATCAAAACGCCGTTTTCACCCCATCAACGGCCCCTTTTGATTGCACAACCCAAGAAAATTGCAGCTTAAGTGTGCAAATTCCGCCGCTTTGCGCCAGTTGCGCATGTACTAAGCTGGTGGCACAGTCAGATACCGATCAGGAGGATGAAATGTCAGAATGTTGTGGTCCAGGCTTTGCGTCACCCGCTGATGCGATCAAATCGCCATGCGAAACGCTGTTGTACACAATTGCGATTTACACCGGCACGGGCATTCAAAAGCCTGACTATTTGGCCACTGTTGATGTTGATCCTGACAGCCCGACGTACAGCCAAGTGATCCACCGTCTGGAAATGCCAGGTATAGGGGATGAATTGCACCACATGGGGTGGAATGCATGTTCATCGTGTTTCCATGACGGTGAAATGTCGCGCAAATATCTTTTGTTGCCGGGCGTGCGATCCAACAACATTCACGTGGTGGACACAGCCACGGATCCCCGCGCGCCGCGTCTGCACAAAGTCATCGACGGGGCAGAAATTAAGTCAAAAACCGATTTATCCGGCCCCCATACCGTGCATTGCTTGGGGTCCGAGATTATCATTTCGATGCTGGGTGACGCCAAAGGCGAGGCCCCAGGTGGATATCTGCACCTCAACAAAGACTTTGAAATTCAGGGCCGGTGGGAAAATTCCATGGGCGATATCAAGTTCGGATACGATTTCTGGTATCAACCGCGCCACAACGTGATGGTCAGTTCCGAATGGGCCGCCCCCAATACGTTCATGCCAGGGTTTGATCTGGAAGAGGTGGGGCACCTGAAATACGGGCGCGAACTGCACTTTTGGGATTTTGAAAAACGCGAACCGGTGGAAAGTTTCTATCTGGGGGAAGACGGCCTTTTGCCCCTGGAAGTGAAGTTCCACCACAACCCTGACAGCACCCATGGGTTCTGTGGCGCGGCTTTGTCCACCAATGTGATCCACTGGTGGAAGAACGACGCTGGAAAATGGGAGTGGGAAAAAATCATCGACGTTGAAAACGAGATGCACCCAGACTGGCCCATCCC
>JAHDCP010000010.1 GCA_020629775.1 Planktomarina sp. | reverse complement strand
GACATCTTCGGTGTAAACGAAGCGCTCTACCAACTGAGCTAACGACCCGCCGTGAGGGGGCAATACAGCGACATGCGCGGGCTTTGCAAGTGTAAATTTCGCTATTTTAAGATTGAATGTTTGCCATCCGATATCTTGAAGATGACCCCCTGCCCGCCAGGCAATTTTGCAATGTCTGACGTGGGCATATCCAAGGCCACCATGCGCAGCATCCGGGACGTCATTCCGTGGGTCACCACCACTGCTGGCCCATTCAAATTTTCCAAAAACCGAACGCACCGCTGGCGCAAACCAGCATACCCTTCGCCGCCTGGGGCAAGATCATAATGGGCAAACTCTGGCACAGGCCCTGTATGTTCGTGGATGGCGGCCCGGGTCCAGCCCGTCCAATCACCAATGGTGATTTCTGCCAAATCAGGATCCGTGTGCATGTGCCCGATAACCCCGCCCAAGGCCAAAGCCGCCGTGTGAACCGCGCGCCCTTGGGGGCTGATGCGCGCTGTAAACCCGTCCAGGTCTTGCGCTTGCAAGATCGTGTTCAAATGCTTGGCCTGGTCAATGCCCTTGGTCGTCAAAGGACTGTCTAAATGCCCCTGCCAGCGACCTGCAAGATTCCATTCAGTTTCACCGTGGCGCATGATGAGGAGGTCAGGAAGGGGCATGGGTGGGCCAATATCGTTGTTTTGCAGAGCTTAGGCCAGAACATGACGCCCAAGTCAATTGTTTCGCACGCGAAACAAAATCGCCTAAGGCGCTGAAATTCTTGGCAGATTCGGTCGAATTTATGGAAAACCAACCCACCGCCCGGTCCGGTAAGGTTTGCCCCAAACACCACGACAGCCCCCACCGCGCAGACAAAGGCTAACGCCGTGCTTGATGGATCCTTAATAAAGCAAAAAAAACGCGCCCCAAACTGACGTTCGGGGCGCGGTATCATGGCACAAATGGTGCCAGCTTAATGGGTAACGGGGGCCGCCCCGCCTGGGTTTTCAGCGGCCAAAGCCGCGGCTGCAGCTTCTTCGGCTTCTTCATCCCATTCGATGGGTTCAGGTGCGCCCGTCAAAGCCAGCTTCAGCACTTCAGAGACGTGGGTCACAGGAATGATTTCCAGCCCGTCCTTAACACTGTCCGGCAGTTCAGCGATGTCTTTCTCGTTCTCTTGCGGGATCAGAACCGTTTTGATTCCACCACGAAGGGCCGCAAGAAGTTTTTCTTTCAAACCGCCGATGGCTGATGCGTTGCCGCGCAGAGTGACTTCCCCTGTCATGGCCAGGTCCTTGCGCACGGGAATCCCTGTCAACACAGACACAATGGCCGTGACCATGGCCAAACCAGCCGATGGGCCGTCCTTGGGGGTGGCGCCGTCAGGGACGTGCACGTGCATGTCGAACCGTTCAAACCGCGATGGCTTGATCCCCAGTTCAGGGGCGATGGACCGCACATATGAACTGGCCGCGTCGATGGATTCTTTCATCACATCGCCCAGTTTACCCGTGGTTTTCATCCGGCCCTTGCCAGGCAATTTCAACGCTTCGATGTGAAGTAAATCACCGCCAACAGACGTATAGGCCAGCCCGGTCACAACACCGATCTGATCTTCCTGTTCGGCCAGGCCGTACCGGAATTTCTTCACGCCCAAGAAATCGTTCAGATTGTCCGGGGTGACCGTGACAGTCTCAACTTCCTTTTTCACGATTTGGGTCACGGCTTTACGGGCCAATTTACCAATTTCGCGTTCCAGGTTCCGCACACCGGCTTCGCGGGTATACGTGCGGATCACTTCTTGCAGGGCTTCGGGCTCCACAACGAATTCCCCGGCTTTCAAGCCGTGGTTCTTAACCTGCTTGGGCACCAAGTGACGGTGCGCAATTTCGGCTTTTTCTTCTTCGGTGTAACCCGCCAGTGGGATGATCTCCATCCGGTCCAACAACGGTCCCGGCATGTTATAGGAGTTCGACGTGGTTAAGAACATGACGTCAGACAGGTCGTATTCCACCTCCAGATAGTGATCCACAAAGGTGGAGTTCTGTTCTGGATCCAACACTTCCAACATCGCAGATGCCGGATCGCCCCGGAAATCCTGGCCCATTTTGTCGATCTCATCCAACAGGATCAGTGGGTTGGTGGTTTTGGCCTTTTTCAACGCCTGGATAATCTTGCCCGGCATGGACCCGATGTAGGTCCGGCGGTGACCGCGAATTTCAGATTCGTCGCGCACCCCACCCAAGGAAATGCGAATGAATTCGCGACCCGTGGCTTTGGCCACAGATTTTCCAAGGGATGTTTTACCCACACCAGGGGGACCCACCAAGCACATGATGGGGCCTTTCAACTTTTTGGATCGCTGTTGAACCGCCAGATATTCCACGATCCGTTCTTTGACCTTGTCCAAGCCATAGTGATCGTCGTCCAAAACGGTTTGCGCTTTGCCCAAATCCTTTTTGACCCGGCTGCGCACACCCCAAGGAATGGACAGCATCCAATCCAAGTAATTGCGCACCACTGTGGCTTCCGCTGACATGGGCGACATGTTCTTCAGCTTTTTCAATTCAGCGTCAGCTTTTTCCTGCGCTTCTTTGGACAGCTTTGTTTCAGCAATGCGTGCTTCCAGTTCGGCAATTTCGCCTTCGCCTTCTTCCCCGTCGCCCAATTCTTTCTGAATGGCTTTCATTTGCTCATTCAAATAATATTCGCGCTGGGTGCGTTCCATCTGGGATTTGACGCGGGTCTTGATCTTCTTTTCGACTTTCAGAACCGACAGCTCACCCTGCATCAGGCCGTACACTTTTTCCAAGCGCGCAGCGACTTCCAGGGTTTCCAGAAGTTCTTGTTTCTGGGCGATTTCAATCCCCAGATGCCCCGATGCCAAGTCAGCCAGTTTGGCCGGGTCGCGAGTTTCTGAAATGGTTTTCAGCGCTTCTTCTGGGATGTTCTTTTTGACTTTGGCATAGCGTTCAAATTCGGTTGCCACAGACCGCACCAAAGCTTCAATCGCTTCGGCGTCGCCATCTGTTTCATCCAAGATGTCGGCGTATGCTTCGAAATAATCATCGTTTTCAACGTACTGCGTGATTTCCACGCGCGACCGGCCTTCCACCAAAACTTTGACTGTGCCATCGGGCAGTTTCAAAAGTTGCAGAACGTTGGCCAAGACGCCCGTGGCAAAAATGCTGTCGGATGTGGGGTCGTCTTCGTTGGGGTCTTTTTGCGACGCAAGCAAGATTTGCTTGTCGTTCGCCATCACTTCTTCCAAAGCCCGCACTGATTTTTCGCGCCCTACAAACAGCGGCACAATCATATGGGGGAACACCACGATATCGCGCAGTGTCAGGACTGGAAAGCTCGTCTCTAAAGACTGGGTCATACTCGATCCTTTGTTTGGCAAGCCTTGTCTGGGTCCCAATACTGGCAACCCTTTGCGGCTCCTGTCAGCCCATGGAAATGGGGCCTTTGTTATTGGCTTTCAAGCACAATGCCCCCAGAATATGTCAGGGGCAAGGCCCGGCTGGGGCAAGACCCCGTTAAATAAAGGAATGAGATCATGCGTATCGGTGCAATTTTGTTAACAACTTTGGTGATGGGCTGTGCCACGGGGCCCAAGCTGCCCATCACCCAACCCATCGTAAGTTTTGTTCCTGCCTCTGCCGAACGCCACCATCGTTTTGATCGTCCTGACCTGGTGGAAATTCGCACGATTCAACGCGACGGTGTGCGCTGGTCAGAAATCGGCGGGGCAAGCTGTACCATGACAGCCAACGGTCTGTCGCAGACATTTGAACCGCCTGTTTTGGTGAAAGTGCCGTTGTATTACGGCAGAACCCGATCGTTATTTGTGCAGTGCCGCGCCACCATCAACGGTAGATCCCGCGTATCCGGCACCACAGTGGATCCCACCAATTTGTCGGAACCTGATGACGAAGGCTTTATCATCGGTGTCGGCAGCGACGGGCCAAGTGTGGGGGGCGTGATCAGTATACGTAACCGCAACAAAGACCGCTTCGATTATCAGCATCGGATCAACATAACCTTCGCGCCTTAAATCGGGTCGATGTCACCGCGGGCTTGATTTGTGTGAAATTGGGTGTGGAACGCCTCGAACGCATCAGCCGCGATGGCATCGCGCATGGCCTGCATCAGCAGTTGATAGTAATGCAAATTGTGCCAGGTCATCAAAACTGAACTGATGATTTCTTTGGCGCGGAACACGTGGTGCAGATATGCCCGGCTGTAATTTGAACAGGTGGGGCACGTGCAATCGGCGTCTAACGGGCGTGGGTCATCTTGGTGACGGGCATTTTTGATGTTCACCACACCGTAGTGCGTGAACGCTTGGCCCGTGCGCCCTGACCTGGATGGCAAAACGCAATCCATCATGTCCACACCCCGCGCCACCGCGCCCACAATGTCCGATGGCTTGCCAACGCCCATCAAGTACCTTGGGCGGTCATGGGGCAATTGATCGGGGGCGAAGTCCAACACTTTGAACATGGCATCCTGCCCTTCGCCCACAGCCAACCCGCCGATGGCATAGCCTTCAAAGCCGATATTTTGCAGGGCCGTGGCACTCTCAGCGCGCAAGTCTTTTTCCAAACCACCTTGTTGGATGCCAAACAACGCGTGGCCTGGCCGGTCCCCAAACGCATCACGCGACCGGGCGGCCCACCGCATGGACAAACGCATGCTGTCTTCGATCGCTTTGCGATCTGCAGGCAATGCCGGGCATTCGTCAAAGCACATGACGATATCACTGCCCAACAGCTTTTGAATTTCCATGGACCGTTCGGGCGTCAGGTGGTGTTTGGAACCGTCCACGTGGGATTTGAAGGTTACGCCTTCTTCGGTCAATTTACGCAAATCGGCCAAACTCATCACTTGGAACCCGCCGCTGTCGGTCAAAATGGGACGGTCCCAGTTCATGAATTTGTGCAGGCCACCCATGCGGTCCACCCGTTCCGCAGTGGGGCGCAGCATCAAATGATACGTGTTGCCCAGCAAAATATCGGCACCCGTGGATCGCACTGCATCGGTGGTCATGGCCTTAACCGTGGCCGCGGTGCCCACAGGCATGAAAGCGGGCGTGCGAATATCACCGCGGGGCGTTTGCAAGACCCCTGTACGCGCTTTGCCGGATGTTTTGTGAAGCTGAAACTGAATGCGATCTGTCATATGCCCCTGTCCCCCATTGCAAGCGTTTTGACAAGTCTTGGGCGCGTTCCTATAACCGACAAAACTTCTCGCCTTTCAAAGGAATCTTCCATGTTGCGTATCGTTCCACTTGCCGTTGCGGCGTTTGTCCTTGTGGCCTGTGATATGCCCGTGGCCCCCAATGATGCGGCATCCAGCACAACATCAGAGGCACCAACGGTTGAAAAACCCACCCCAACGGCCCCGGAAGAAACCGCACCTGCCCCTGCATCCCCTGGGAAAGACGCGCCACCACCGCCCATTACTGCCGAAGATTCCCGCCCTGCGGCCATTATCGCCACCACGCCCCCAGTGGCGGGGCGTGCAAAAATCCAAACCTCTGGCACAGACAGCTGTGGCGCGGTTGATTTTGCGTTTTTGACGGGCGAACCCTATGCCATCACGTTTGACATCGCCCTGCCCGGCAATGCTGTGGTGATTGGACGCAACCAAAAGCTTGAATCTGTGAATCCAAACCGCATGTTGGTACGGGTCAGCACCCGCAGCGCAGGGTCTGCTGAAAACACACCCGACGCACGCATTTTGTCTGTGACCTGCGGTTAAGGAACCCCAAAGACATGAACGATCTTGAAAACCTGGAAGGCACGCCGCTGATCAAGCCTTCCACCACGGACCATGACCTGTACGATACAATCGTAGAAGGCATCCGCACGGTGTTTGACCCTGAAATTCCGGTCAATATCTATGACCTGGGATTGGTTTATACCATTGAAATCAATGACCAAAATGAAGTGAACGTCATCATGACGTTGACCGCACCGGGTTGTCCGGTGGCGGGTGAAATGCCTGGTTGGGTGGCAGAAGCCATAGAACCCATCGCTGGTGTGAAACAGGTGGATGTGGAACTGACCTGGGAACCGCCCTGGGGCATGGACATGATGTCCGATGAAGCGCGTCTTGAATTGGGCTTTATGTAAGCGTCAGCCTGCAGTAGCGTCCAAATCATGGCGCAGTACAAAAATATCGCAGTCCTCACCGGAGATATCGTTGGGTCCCAAAACTTGGAACCCGGCGCGTTGGATGCTGGCTTTGCGGCCTTGGTGCAAGCTGCCGATTGGCTGCGCCGCACACAAAAGTCAGAGGTTTGGTTTGATCGGTTTCGGGGGGACGGCTGGCAAATGGCGGTTTCAAACGCCACCACAGCGCCGCTGGCCCTGGCCTTGATTTGGTCGGGGTTGCACAGCCTCAAAATTCGGACCCGTGTGGCGTTGGCCCTGGGGGACGCGCAAGTGCCCAACAGCGATCTTTCCGCCAGTTCTGGGCCTTCCTTTTTGGCGTCCGGGCACGGTTTGGAAGGGATGGATCGGGGCAAAACGCTTTGGGTTGCCCCTGACTGCCCGCTGGCCTGGCGCAGCACATTCCCACTGATGGAAGAAATCGCCAAAGGGTGGACCGCCCGGCAAGCGCAAACCTGCGACGCAGCCCTAAAATCTGGTGAATCCCTTAATATCAGCGCATTAGCGGACAAAGCTGGAGTAAAAAAACAGTCTATTCACACCCATTTGGACCGCAGTGGGTTCGAGGCCTTTGCCACAGCGTTGGAGGCACTGACCGATGCGTCAACCAAATATGACTGACAATGCCTCACGTCAGCCGTTTATGACTGACAAGTCCATGCGTCAGCCGTATTCCACTGACACCGACCCTTTTTTCGGGAGAGTTTAACCATGGACATGAGCTTCACCTTCCTTGTGTTGTTCGCAGCCCATGTGGCGGGGGATTTTGTGTTCCAGACCAAATGGATGGTGGATCACAAAGCCCAAGCCAAGGGGCTGATGTGCCACGGGGCCATTGTGGGCGTTCTGACCGCCCTGGCGCTGGGCGGGACCCATTGGGCCGTGTGGGCCGGGATTGTGGTGTCTCATACGGCCATCGATTGGGTCAAAGCCCGGTTTATTGGAAACAATTTTTGGGCTTTCACCTTGGACCAAGCCCTGCACATCGCGGTGCTGGCAGCAGCGGCGCTTATGATCACATCCCCGCTGATTTGGGCGCAGTATCACGCAGCCATCACGGCCCCCTTAATCGTTATCACAGGGCTGGTGGTGGCATCCCAAGCCGGGGGTCCATTGGTGCAATTTGTGGTGCAATCTTTATCCCATACCCCTGAAAAGACAGGCATTTTAGGGGCCGGGCGCATGATTGGCCTTCTGGAACGCGGGCTGATCTATGGGCTAATCTTGGTGGGGGAACCGGCCGGTGTGGGCTTCTTAATCACCGCCAAATCCATCATCCGCTTTCGTGATGCCAAATCCGCCAGCGAATACATTCTGATCGGCACCCTGGCCAGCTTTGCCTGGGCCTTTGCCGTGGCCTATGCCACTGGGTTTGCCTTGGACACCCTTGCACCACCCCCACTGGACGCATAGTTTGGTCTTAACACGAAAGGCCCCCCTATGTTCGGCATCCCAGGAAGCGACCCCGTCACCATCACCCCCCAAGCTGCCACGCAGATCAAAAAGCTGATGGATCAAGACACAAGGTTCGGTTTGAAAATCGGTGTTAAAAAGGGCGGCTGTGCCGGGATGGAATACACCATGGATTTCGTCGATGCCGCCGAAGAACACGACGTGGTGGTGGACCATGAAGGTGCACGGGTGATCATCGCGCCCATGGCCCAGATGTTTTTGTTTGGCACTGAAATCGATTATGAAACCACTTTGCTGGACAGCAGCTTCAAGTTCCGCAACCCAAACGTGGTGGATGCCTGCGGCTGCGGAGAAAGCATCAAGTTCGACGCGGAAATGTCTGAAAAGCTTTGACAATATCTAACGAAGACATCGAATTCGCAAAGGATCTGTTTGCGGATCTTGGCCCCATCACAACGCGCAAAATGTTTGGCGGTTTGTCGATATACTGCGACGGCGTGATCTTTGCCATCATTGGGCCAGATGGAAAATTATTGGTAAAAGCCAAAGACAGCTTGGCCGATGATCTGGCGGCCGAAGGGTCCAGCATTTTTTCGTATTCCAAGAAAGACGGCAAAGTTGGCACGATGGGCTATTGGACCCTGCCCGAAGACGCCTTGGATGACCCAGAACTGGCGTGCGATTGGGCGCGCAAGTCTTTGTCTCAAAACACCTAACCCCAAAAGGACGCCCCCATGCCTCGCAAAATCGCCGCTGGTAACTGGAAAATGAACGGAACGCGCGCAGCGTTGACCCAGCTTGAGGGCATTGCTGCGACACATGCTGACTGTGACGTTCTGGTTTGCCCCCCATTTACACTGATTGGTCCTGCTGTGGACACTGCCCAAAACCGGGTCATGATTGGGGCCCAGGACTGTCACACCCAAACCAACGGTGCGCACACCGGTGATGTGTCGGCAGCCATGGTCAAAGACTTGGGCGCAAGCCATGTGATCGTGGGCCACTCTGAACGGCGCAGCGACCACGGCGAAACAAACGAAATGGTCATGGCCAAAGCCCAAGCCGTGCTGACGGCGGGCATGGTGCCTGTAATCTGCGTGGGGGAAACCCTGACGGAACGCGAGGCAGGTGAAACACTTGCAGTGGTGGAAACCCAGGTCGCGGGGTCTGTGCCCCATGACGCAACCGTGGTGATCGCCTATGAACCCGTCTGGGCCATCGGCACCGGCTTAACCCCTACCATCGACCAAATCGCACAAGTGCACGATGCATTGCGCGCGCAAGTGATTGCCATGATCCCTGGTGGGGATATTCCGCTGTTGTACGGCGGGTCTGTCAAAGCCACCAACGCCACAGAGATTTTCGCCGTGGGCAATGTGAACGGCGCCTTGGTGGGCGGCGCCAGCCTGAAAGCCGATGATTTCGCCCCCATCATCGCCGCACTTTCCGCCAGCTGACACCTTCAAAAATCAATATTCGCATGTGAAAAAGGTCGGGAAAACCCGGCCTTTCATTTCATTTATCAACAATAGTGGTTATGCGCGATCCCAGGGGCGTGTGAACGATCCCAGCACCTCAGTGACTGCGTCATCCGCCGCCCCACCCTGCACTTTGGCCACCAAGCCACGCTGTTTGTCTTCCACCACAGATGTGACTTTGGCATCCACACCGGCATCGGCCAAAGCGGCATTGTAGATGCGCGTGATGGCGGATTTTCGCAGGTCGGGTTTGAATACTTTGCCCACGGCGGTCTTGGGCAGCTCATCCAAGATTTCCATGTACTTGGGATGTGCCGCACGTTCGCTGATCTTGGATTTGGCAAACTCCAGCAGTTCATCCGTCGTAACGGACGCGCCTTCCACCAATTCAACATAGGCCGCGGGAATTTCACCGGCGTGCGCATCAGGCTGACCGATGGCCCCAACAAAGCCCACCGCTTCGTGGCCCGCCAAGGCTTCTTCGATTTCAGCCGGATCAATGTTGTGACCACCGCGAATGATCAAATCCTTGGCGCGGCCTGTGATGAACAGATACCCGTCTTCGTCGACCCGCCCCAAGTCGCCTGTGCGCAGGTGCGTGTCATAGTGGTACAGGTTGTCGTTCTTTTTGGCTTCTGTATACGTGTTGCCCGCGAAAACGCCGGGGTTGGAAACGCAGATTTCACCGATTTCGTTGGTGTCGCATTCTTTGGGGCCATCGGCGGTGTCCAGCAGGATTTTCACATCCGTATATGGCAACGGAATGCCCACAGAACCGATCTTCTTGGCACCCAAGTTCGGGTTACAGCTGACCAAGCATGTGGCTTCTGTCAGGCCGTAGCCTTCCACAACTTCCACGCCGGTGGCTTTTTCGAACCGTTTGAACAGTTCGATCGGCAAAGGGCTGGACCCAGAAAACGCTGTTTTCAGCGAAGAAACATCCGCATCCACGGGACGCTGCATCAAGGCAGACAAGGCCGTAGGCACGGTGATCATGAACGTCACGTTCCAACGTTCAATCAATTTCCAGAAGTTATCAAACACCCCGTCCCCGCGATATCCTTGCGGCGTTGGGAAAATCACATGGGCCCCTGAACTGATCATTGCCATCAAGATGACGTGGCAGGCAAACACGTGGAACAAAGGCAATGGGCAGATGATGTTGTCTTCCGGTTCAAACAACAGCGTGTCGCCCAGCCAACCGTTGTAGACCATGCCGGAATACTTGTGTTGGGCCACTTTGGGCATGCCTGTGGTGCCGCCGGTGTGGAAGTATGCCGCAACGCGGTCCCCATCACTGTCAGCGAAATCCAAATTCGTGTTTTGTTTGCCCACTTCCTTGGTGAAATCCAAGATCTGCGCGCCGCTGGTGTGCTTCACTTTGGGGCGGATCAAAGGCACGATCAGCTTTTTTGCACCCGACAGATAACGGTTCAAATCCACTTCAATCACGTGTTTCACATTGGGGGCCAGGGCCACAGCCTCTGCCGCTTTTTGGGGCACGTCCGTTTTAGGAAAGCCCTTCAATGTGACCAAAACCTTGGCGTTGGTTTCACGCAGGATGGCACCGATCTGGTCGGCCTCCAGCAATGGGTTGATGGGGTTTGCGATGCCCGCGATGCCGCCACCGATCAACGTCAAAGCCGCTTCGTTACACACGGGCAGCATGTACGCCACAACGTCGGTTTCCCCCACACCCAAGCGGCGGAACAGGTTGGCCGCTTGAACCGATTGATCGCGGAATTGTTTCCACGTCAGTGTTTCGGCCTTGTCTTTCGGTCCAGACATGATTTGAAAGCTGACGCCTGGCTTGGACCCGTGGTTCGTGGCAACGCGGTCTAAAAATTGATAAAGCGTTTTGGATACATCACGCGCGTCCCACGGCATTTCGTTGACGACGGCGTCGATATCGGCCTTGTTGGCAAATCCCATTTATATTCCTCCCTTTGGCCCTTTTTTGGCCTTGGCAGGCAGGATGGGCGCAAACGCGCAATTAGGCAAGCAATTGGTGCGCAAGTGACGTTAGGTCCAGCAAAGACGGCAAAGCACCCCACATATTGGATCTGTGCCTTTGGTTAGGCGCAGATCAAACGTCGTCAGCTGTGAACTGCAACCGCGCCAAACGCGCATAAAGCCCGCCTTTGGCCACCAATTCTGCGTGGGTTCCTTGATCAACAACTTCACCGTTTTCCATCACCAAAATCCGATCTGCCTTTTTCACCGTGGCCAAGCGGTGCGCCACCACAATGGTGGTGCGGTCCTTGGACATGTCTTCAAAGGCGGTTTGAACGGCGGCTTCGCTTTCGGCATCCAGGGCGGATGTTGCCTCGTCCAGCAGTACGATGGGCGCGTTGCGCAAAATGGCACGGGCAATGGCAATGCGCTGCTTTTGCCCACCAGACAGCATCACGCCGCGTTCGCCGACAAACGTGTCATACCCATCAGGCAAGGCGCTGATGAAGCCATCCGCCGCTGCCGCTTGGGCGGCCTGTTTGATGGTTGGCATGTCGGCGTCCGGGTCCCCGAAGGCGATATTTTCACGCGCAGAGCCTGCAAAAATCACCGGATCTTGGGGCACCAGGGCATAATGCGACCGCAGATCAGGGCGCGACACATCCCGCAGGTCGATGCCATCCAAAGTCACACGGCCTGATTGCGGATCAAAGAAACGCAAAAGAAGTTGGATCACTGTCGACTTGCCCGCCCCTGACGGCCCCACGATGGCCACGGTTTCACCGGGCTGCACCGTAAAGCTGACACCGTTCAACGCAGGCGTATCTTGACGGCTGGGAAACGCAAATTGGACATTTTCAAAGGCAATAACGCCGGGGATGGCCGCTTTGGGGGTCGGCACATCCATCAACGTGTCATCCGCGTTCAGCAATTCCACCAGCCGTTCTGTGGCCCCTGCAGCGCGTTGCAGTTCTGCCCACAGTTCAGACAAGGCCGCCACGGACGATGCGACAATCCCGGCATAGATGACAAATTGCACCAATTCGCCCGGTGTCATCGTCCCTGCCCGCACATTGCTTGCCCCGATCCAAAGCACACCAAGAATACCGGAAAACACGACAAAGATCACGATAATCGTGATCAACGCCCGCACTGAGATCCGTGCTTTGGCGCTGATGAAGGACTGTTCGGTGACGGTGCCAAAAGACGCACGCGTGCCTTGTTCTTGAGTGAAAGCCTGCACGGTTTGAACAGCTTGCAATGTTTCAGAAGCCTGGGCGGACGCCGCCGCGATCCAATCTTGGTTTTCGCGGCTGAGTTTTCGCAGTTTGCGCCCCAGCGCCAAGATTGGCAGCAAAATCACAGGCACGATCAAAAGCACCATGGCCGTCAGCCCTGGGCTGGTCCAGATCATCATGATCAACCCGCCCGTCAGCAACAGGATGTTGCGCAAGAACCAACTGACCGATGACCCGATCACCGCCAAGATCAACGTGGTGTCCGTGGTGATGCGGCTTAACACTTCGCCCGTGCGGATCTGTTCGTAATACGCAGGCGACATGCCGATCATGCGATCAAACACCGCACGCCGGATATCGGCCACTACCCTTTCGCCCAAGCGGGTCACCAAAAAGTAACGCAGTCCCGTGCCAAAGGCAAAAATAAGCGCAATGCCAAAGGCCGCCGCGAAATAGCGATCCAGAAGATCAAAATCACCAGTGTTGAACCCATCCACAACCCGCCGCGCCGCCATGGGCAAGATCAGTGAAACAGATGCCGTCAGCAGCAGCGCCGCCGCCGCAAACGCAACGGACCAGCGATAGGGTGCAAAGAATGGCACCAAGGCCCGAAAAACACCAACTTGGGCAGACGACGCGCGCTTGTCCGCGCCGGAAATGTTTCCAGCAGACGTGATATCAGACATGTGCGGGCCCGCCTTCGTTTGGTTTGGCAACTACCTAGTCGCGCGCCCAGTTAACAACAAGGGACCCGTGGCAATTGGCCATAGCCGTGCCCCCAGCAACCGTCCAGGATTTATGCGGCTGCCGTGTCATCATTGGCGGCAGATCTGCTGCGCACAAAGTGGAGAACCAACCAGATCACCGCCACCACAACGGCAGGGCCATACAGCGTGGGGGCTTTGAACATGATCAAAGCCGCAAGCCCAAGCCGCACTGCCACATCCCAAAATGGCAATGTCATCCGATCGAATGCCGCCAGGGCGCTGGCCAAAAGATACAGCGCCAATAAAAGCCGCGCCATAAGCCAAGCCAACGCACCCCAGGCCACGTCTCCGGTGTAACCAGGCAAGTATTGCACGTTGCTTCCACTGCTGGTTGTGGGATCGATGAAGGCGGCTTCAATCAACAAAATTTCCGGATAGAGCGCAAAAACAAACGGGATCACGAACATCACGATACCAACCCGCACAGCGGCAAACCCGGTGGCCATGGGTTCCGCTTTGGTGATGGACGCTGCTGCAAAGGCCGCCAGCGCCACTGGCGGCGTGATGGCCGAGGCCACGGCAAAATAGAAGATGAACATATTCGCGGCAAAGATGGAGATTCCCAGCCCCGCCAGGACAGGCCCCATCAACAAGGCCACGTTGATATAGGCAGGCACCGCTGGCATCCCCATGCCCAGCAAAACGGCCAACAACATGGTCACCACCAATGCGACAAATTGGAACAAGAAGGACCCTTCCCCGCCCAAGTTCAAGCTTTGCAACCACTGCAACACATCCAATGAAATGAAGAACGGCATGCCGGTGAATTTTAAACAAAAGTCGATGATCGAAACCGCCAGGAACATCAGATACAGCGTCGCGATCAACACCCCGGCATTGGACACTGAAGTCAAAAGCTTGGACGGTTTTGCACGCATTTCAGGATCCAAAAAGATCAAGAAACACAGCGCAATCACCGCCCACCAGCCAGCACTGCCCGCATCACCAGCGGCATTTTGCACCAGCTTCAGGCCCCAGGGCAGACTTTGCACGCGGCACTGCCCGGCATCTGTAAAGATCCGTTCCGCCCCAAGTATCCCGCCAAACAGACCGCAGCCGATATTTTCCTTACTGGTCAGCAGCAAAAATAGGATGATCAAGATCGGAACAAAAATCACCATCAGGTTCAAAATGTCCTGGCGATCCATGTGCATATCGGGGGTCAATTCCCCCATGGCCGCAATCTTTTGTTTACGCGCTTGGAACACCACCGAAAGAAACAGGCAGATGAAATAGGCCAAGGCCGGCAGGGCGGCGGCAATGATTACCTTGTTGTATGGAACCCCAGTTAAGGCCGCCAAAATAAAGGCCGCAACCCCCATGACCGGCGGCATGATGGACCCGCCCGATGATGCCGCAGCTTCCATGCCGCCCGCAAAGACTTTAGAAAAGCCGCGCTTTATCATCATGGGGATGGTCAAAACACCCGTGGACAGCACGTTCACAATCGGCCCGCCAGAAATGGTTCCGAACATCGCGGACGAGACGATTGCAGCATGGGCAGGCCCGCCCGCCAATTTGCGCGTCCAACGAAACGCCACCTTGATCAGGGATTGCCCCCCCGCCGACGCCCCAAACAAGGCCCCAAGGATAAGATAAGGAAAGATCTCGTTCAGGATAATATCCATGAAACGCCCCAACAGGCCCGATGCGTTGTTCACCAAGATATCGTGGACCCTGGATCGCCCGTCCGACAGCATCCTTGGTTCCCCGCCGATTTTGGTCACCAGGTATTTGCTGATGTCTTCAGTGCCATAGAAGTACCAAACCAACACAGTTGCCATGGTGTAAGCCGCCACCAAAATGGCCACCAAAACCAGCGGCAAGCCCCAAACTTTGACATTGTAACTGAGGAAAACAACAATCGCCAATCCGATGATCAGCACAAGCCACGGCCCCGTGGTGTTCAGGCATTGCGGATCATCCACCGTGGTGGGTTCCGGCAAGCCAAACAGATCAGCGTTTTCTTTTTCAATCCGCAGACTTTCCGCCAGCAACCGCGCGCGGTCCCCGGTGATTTGGTCGATGATACAAACGGCTTCGATTTCCGCCAGATACGTGATCGAAATGGTCAAAGCCATGACGATCAAAGCGACATCCATGGCCAAGCCAAAGCCCCGTCGCACCGCACTTTTGTCACGCCAGGCCCGCCACATGGAATGATGCAGCGCCACGATGATCATCATCACAGCAAACGCAAAGGGATAGTAATATTCGAAGGGGAATTTTCGAATGATGAAATTCTCATTCCCGGCAATTTGGGCGGCCAATTGATCCAGCCCAGGAATGCCCGGCATAGCATTTATCATTCCCAGGACGACGAAAAAGACAGACAGCCAAAATACAATTTGGCTGGCGATGGACTTGGACCCACCTTCGTTCATTTCGGCATTCGACATCTCATCCACCCCATTGTGAGAATGGGGCCACGGCAAATACCGCAGCCCCTTCATTATTTTAATGGACCGAATACGGCCTTATGGCTTGGCGCAATCGGGAACGGTCATCCCTGCTTCTTCATATGCTGCCACGGCACCAGGATGGTATTTCACGGGAACCGCACCGCACAGGCCAAAGCCAACACTGCCAATTTTGGTGGTGGCCATGTATGGCGCTTTGGCCAACACCGTGTCTACGTTAGCTAAGATAACAGCGGTCAACGCTTTGGCGGTTTCAAAGTCCATGCTGGCTTGCACCACTTCCGCGCCAACGGTCGTCGGGCTGCGCCAGATGCCATCTTCGCTGACGATGGTCAGACCTTCCACTGGGGCCACGTCATTCAGATCGAACACGATACCAGCGGTGCCTGGGCTTTTGATGTATTTTTGCATGGCGGCCCCTTCCCAAATGTCTTTTGGGATGGACCACAAAGTCATGTCACCGGCGGCCATGGACCGGGTGATACGGTTGTCGGGAAAAGTAACCGGCAGCATCATGGCATCCGCAGACCCATCACTGATGGTTTTGGGCATTTGCCCCCAGTTCACTTGCAAGCCCTTGTAATCTTTGCCGTCTTCGATGCCGCTGACCAGTTGCAGAATTTGGCGGTCATTGGTTAGGGCAGCACCTCGGGGGGGGCCGTTCAAGATGGTTTTGCCTTCCAGATCACCCCAGCCTTTGACGCTTGAGCTGTTATAAGCATACAGACCAAAGCCGCCATAGTTGAAGGTGTGCAGGACTTGCACATTGGCGATCAATTCGCTGCCCTTTTCAGGCCCCAATTTCGCGTAAGGACCCGCCCCACGTGACATCAAGAACGTCAAAATCAACGGTGCGGCGGAAACATCTGTTTTGCCTTCCGCGACGTTTTGCAGTGAATTCGTCAGGGTTTGCCCATCGGCCACTTGCATGGTTGCCAGCCCTTCGGCCGATGCAAGTTCAGCCAGCGCTGTGGTGGCGGTAAAAGGCACGGTGCCCGCAGGGCCCGTTTCTGCGGTCAAGATGGCTTGCGCGGAGGCGGAAGCTGTCATCAAGCCAAGGGCCAAGCCAGCCCCGATAAGTGTTTTGATCATTGTTTTCTCCCAGTTGATCATGGCTGTTTGCCCGCGTTTTTCGCGGTTTTTATAGTTTTCAATCTTGCGCAAAGCTTGGGGCTTGCGCAGGCGGTTTCACGTCGTCTTCATCCCAATATCCAATCAACACGCCCAATTTGTCCTCCAGGCCCACGCGTTCATTGGCCAGTTGTTCGGACACCGTTTGGCGTTGTCGATACTGCAAAGCCCAATCAGCCAGGGCGTAATGCATGGTTTTGCGGATATCTTCGTGTTCGGGCGCGGTCCCCAGATCGTGAAATTCGTCCGGGTCGTTTTTCAAATCGAACAACACCGGGGCAAACCCAGGCGCGTGGATGTATTTCCATTTGTCGTTGGCAATCATGTACATGCGACAGTCAATCGGGGGGCGCTTGGTTTTGGGGCTGAAGGTCTGCATAAAATAGTCATATTCACTGATGACATAATCCCGCCAACTGACGTCCTGCCCTTGCAACAAGGGCATCAAGGACCGCCCTTCCAAAATGTGATCAGGTATTTTGCCACCGGCGTACTCAATGAAGGTGGGGAGTAAATCGATCGCTTCGATGGGTTTGTCATTGACCGTGCCGCGCGTGGCATCACAATCCGAATGCGGATCCGCGATAATCAACGGGACCTTGACAGATTCATCATGGAAAAAATCCTTGTCCCCCATCCAATGATCGCCAAGATAATCCCCATGATCTGATGTGAACACGATCATCGTGTTATCGGTCAAACCGCGTTCATCCATGAAGGCGAACAGTTCGCCCAATTGATCATCGATCTGTTTGATCAGGCCCATGTAAGCCGGAATAATTTTCTTACGTGCCTCCTCGCGAGAGAAGGTTTTGCCACTGATCCGGTCTTGGAACAGTTTCATCAAAGGATTAACATCTGCGCGCTCGCTTTCGTCACAGTGGACGGGCTGCACATCGGATGGGCCGTACATATCATTGTAAGGGGCAGGCGCGATATAGGGCCAATGGGGTTTGATATAGCTGAGATGCAAAAGCCAAGGTGTTTCGCCGTCATCTTGGCTCAAAAACTCCATCGCACGGCGGGTCATATAGGGGGTTTCGGACTCTTCATCCGTGACCCGTGCCGGAAGATCCGCAACATCGTTGAAAAATCCTGACCGCACTTCGCCGTCGCGCATCACGGAATTGGCCGCCCAATGCCAAGGATTTTTGTGGTCATCAAAACCACGGTCTTTCAAATACTTATTGTAGGCAATATTGGGCTTTACCATGGCATCTGGGTGGATGCCGTCATCACGTTCAAACGGCTCAAAGCCGCCCTGCCCCAAGTGCTGCCCCAATGGGCTGGATGGATCGATCCCCAATCGTGTCAGCCCTTCCATATCCGGGATCACGTGGGTTTTCCCCACCAACACGGGGCGCATGCCCAGGGGTTTTAGGTAATCACCAATGTTCAACTCCCCCACGCGCAGCGGTGAAAAGTTAGCCGTAGAACCGTGCGAAGACATATACCGCCCGGTATAAGTGCTCATCCGGCTGGGGCCACAAATGGGGGACTGCACGTATGTGTTGGAAAACCGCACCCCCCGCGCGGCAAGCGCATCAATATTTGGGGTTTGTAACGTTTTGTGCCCCGCGCACGACAAATAGTCATAGCGAAGTTGATCGCACATGATGAACAAAATGTTTTTGCGTTCAGCCATGATTTCGAACCCAAATTCCTACTTTCGCCCAACACACGCGCATCTGGGCTTTTACGCCATCAGCGCAGAAACAAATTTGCCCCCGAAAATCGGCCCTAAATCTTCACCCCAACAGTGATAAAGCAGCCGATCCGGCAAGCGCGTTCGGAATCTTGCGCGTCGTCATAGTAAGTAGGACCGTTGATGGATCCCAAATCAACCATTTTTTCGCGAAAAGGTTTTCTTTCTTTGTTTTGACACCATTTAGGATCCCAAATAAGAGCGCAGAGGCGATATCTTCACTCACGTCGTGCCCAAGCCCTAACGAAATCGCGTGCTCACCCGGTATTACAACATCCAAAAACCGCCCATAGAATGATCGCAAGCGCCTAAAATTTCAGCGACTTAAGAAAAAACCGAAATTTCAAAACAGATCGCGTTCCAAAGTTTGTGCGCATCGCGAAACGCCGTCACCTCTGGTGGGGAAACCAGGTGGACGCCCCGCATGAACGTACAAAGCACCATCCCCCAACAACCCGAATTGCAACGGGCCAAGGGCTTGGTGTCTGTGTACGCAAAACACCGCCCTGACGGGGCGTCTTTATTGCAGACCCTGCGGCACCAAGGCTCCTTACGGGCGATCTTCCCACGCCCCGCGGGCGACCAACTTGAAACGGTTTTGGTGAACACTGCGGGCGGCATCACAGGCGGGGATCAATTTTCCACCCATATCGTGGCGCAGGCAAAAACACGGGTCAGCGTTACGACCCAAGCGGCTGAACGGATTTACCGTGCCGCTGGTGTGCAACACGGCACTGTCACCACATCGCTTAGCGCCCAAGACGGCGCGGCCCTTTTCTGGTTGCCCCAAGAAACGATTTTGTTTGATGGGGCCCGGCTTAAACGCCGCCTTGATGTTGAATTGCACGCATCTGCGACATTCTTGATGGTGGAAGCCTTGGTGTTTGGGCGCTGTGCCTCGGGCGAAAGGCTGATGTCCGGGGCTTTGGATGATCGGGTGACTATTACCCGTGACAGCACACCCTTATACTTTGATCGCATCAAAATGGGCGGGAAAATCGCCGAACAGTTGAACCAAAAAGCCGTGGCCGACGGGGCGCGTGCCATGGCCAGTATTGTATTTGTGGATCCCTTGGCAAAGCCTTGGCTTGACCTTGTCCGGCCCCTGTTGCCCCCCACCGCCGGGACCAGTTTGCTGTCAGACACGGTTCTGGTGGTGCGCGTGTTGGCCCCTGACAGCTTGGCTCTGCGCAAATCCGTTTTCAAAATCTTACACCTTTTGACAGACGCCGCTGTTCCCAAAAACTGGAGACTATAATCCATGCAACTCACCCCCCGTGAAAAAGACAAACTGTTGGTGGCCATGGCAGCCGAAGTGGCCCGCAAGCGGCTGGCCCGTGGGGTTAAACTCAACCACCCAGAAGCCATTGCCTTGATCACGGATGCAGTGGTCGAAGGCGCCCGCGACGGACGATCCGTGGCGGATATGGTGGAAGCCGGTGCCCATGTGGTGACCCAAGACCAATGCATGGTTGGCGTGCCGGAGATGATCCACGAGGTCCAAGTGGAAGCCACGTTCCCCGATGGAACCAAACTTGTCACCGTCCACAGACCCATCCGATAGGAGACGCCCATGATTCCTGGACAAATTTTTCCCGCCGCAGGCGCCTTGGTTCTGAACGAAGACTGCAACGCAATCACGCTGGTGGCGGCCAACACCGGGGACCGCCCGGTGCAAGTTGGCAGCCATTATCACTTTGCCGAATGCAACGGCGCGCTGGACTTTGACCGCCAGGCGGCGCGCGGTCGCCGATTGGATATCGCCCCCGGCACCGCCATCCGGTTTGAACCCGGCCAACGCCGCGAGGTAAATTTAATCGAAATCGCGGGGCACAGGCGCATTTTTGGGTTTAACGCCCAAGTCATGGGGGATTTGTAATGGCCACCACCATCAGTCGCGCCGATTATGCTGCCATGTTTGGCCCCACCGTTGGCGACAAGGTGCGCCTGGCAGACACCGATCTTTTCATCGAAGTGGAACGAGATCTGACCGCAGAACGCGGCAATGGCCTGTCGTATGGCGAAGAAGTAAAATTCGGCGGTGGAAAAGTGATCCGTGATGGCATGGGCCAATCCCAATTCACCCGCGCCGCTGGGGCTGTGGACACGGTTATCACCAATGCGTTGATTGTGGATCATTCTGGAATTTTCAAAGCTGACGTGGGTCTGCGCGATGGGCGGATCCACAAAATCGGCAAAGCCGGCAACCCTGACACCCAACCAGGCGTGAACATCATTGTCGGCCCGGGCACAGAAGTCATCGCCGGGGAAGGACGCATTTTGACGGCCGGCGGCTTTGACAGCCACATCCACTTCATCTGTCCCCAGCAAATCGAAGATGCACTGCATTCTGGTTTAACCACAATGTTGGGGGGTGGCACCGGTCCGGCGCATGGCACCTTGGCCACTACTTGCACGCCTGGACCCTGGCACCTTGGCCGCATGTTGCAAGCCGCCGATGCGTTTCCCATGAACCTGGCCTTTGCAGGCAAGGGCAATGCAAGCCAGCCTGATGCCTTGGTGGAAATGGTCAAAGGCGGCGCATGCGCGCTGAAGCTGCACGAAGACTGGGGCACCACCCCAGCGGCCATCGATTGCTGTTTGTCGGTGGCCGATGACATGGACGTGCAGGTGATGATCCACACAGACACGTTGAATGAATCAGGCTTTGTGGAAACCACCGTTGCCGCCATGAAGGGCCGCACCATCCACGCGTTTCACACCGAAGGGGCCGGGGGCGGCCATGCGCCCGACATCATCAAGATCTGTGGGGAAAACCATGTTCTCCCCTCCTCCACCAATCCCACGCGGCCTTTTACTGTGAACACCCTGGAAGAACATTTTGACATGTTGATGGTGTGCCACCACCTGGACAAATCCATTCCAGAAGACGTGGCCTTCGCCGAAAGCCGCATCCGCCGTGAAACTATCGCCGCAGAAGATATTTTGCATGACATGGGGGCTTTCTCCATCATCGCGTCTGACAGCCAGGCCATGGGACGCGTGGGTGAAGTGCTGATCCGAACCTGGCAAACCGCTGACAAAATGAAAAAACAGCGCGGCCGCTTGCCCGAAGAAACCGGCGACAATGACAATTTTCGTGTGCGCCGCTACATCGCCAAATACACCATCAACCCAAGCATTGCCCACGGGATCAGCCACGAAATAGGCAGCATCGCAGAAGGCAAACGGGCCGATCTTGTTTTGTGGGACCCGGCGTTTTTCGGCGTGAAGCCCGAAATGGTTTTGATGGCGGGCACCATCGTATGCGCGCAGATGGGGGATCCCAATGCATCCATCCCAACGCCGCAGCCTGTTTATACGCGACCCATGTTTGGGGCATACGGTCGATCTGTGGGACACTCTGCCGTGTGTTTCGTCTCTGCGGCGGCACAGGCCGATGGCATTGGGGAAAAGTTGGGGCTGGCCAAACAAACGGTTGCCGTTGAAAACACACGCGCCATCGGGAAATCAGATCTGATCCACAACACCGCCACACCAAAAATGGAGGTGAACCCCGAAACCTATGAGGTGCGCGCAGATGGGGAGTTGTTAACCTGCGAGCCCGCCACCGAATTGCCCATTGCCCAAAGGTATTTCTTGTTCTGATGACGGATTACATCGCCCGTAAAGTGGCCCGCGCAGGCACCTGGTCCGGCAGTTTTGATCGGTGTGTCATGACCTATGACGAGCGGTTTTTGCGCCGCAAGGTTGTCAAAACCGCGGATGATGATGCGCTGCTGGTGGATCTTGCGCAGACCACATCCGTCAACAACCGCGATGCCTTTGTGCTGACCGATGGGCGATTGATCGAAATCATCGCAGCATCTGAGGAGCTCTATGCCGTGCAAGGCAATTTGATCCAGCTTGCATGGCACATCGGCAATCGCCACACCCCGTGTCAAATCACAGAAAGCCGCCTATTGATCCAGCGTGACAAAGTGATCGGGCACATGTTGGAACATTTGGGTGCCAATGTGACAGAGGTGTTCGAACCTTTTAGCCCGGAAGGCGGAGCTTACGGGCACGGTCGCACCCATGCCCACGAACACGGTCACACAGCCCATGACCACTGACATTTTGACCCTTTCACAATTGCTGTCCCCCAGTTTTCCCGTGGGGGCCTTCGCGTATTCCCACGGGTTGGAAACAGCCATCGACAGCGGTCAACTGGCCACGGCCCAGCAGGTAAACGATTGGCTGCACAGCCTGTTAACGCATGGCAGCGCGCACGCCGATGCGGTTCTGTTGAATGCCGCCTTTTACAGCGACGATCCAAGCATAGACGCCACGGCCCGTGCCTTTGCCGCTTCTGCCGAAAGACTGATGGAAACCGATCTGCAGGGGGCCGCTTTTTGCGACACCGTGCAGGCAGTATGGGGCTTTGATCTGGGGCGGCTGTGTTATCCCGTTGCTGTGGGGCGCACCGCAGCCCTGTTGGATTTGGATGCGGAACTGACCACCGCCATGTACCTGCAAGCCTTTGTGGGGAATTTGACGGCGGCGGCAATGCGTTTGGTTCCCTTGGGCCAGGTCCAAGGACAGTTCATTCAAACCCAATTGAAGCCGTTGTGCGCCGAAACAGCAGTCCAGTTAAAGGGCGCAACACTGGATGATTTGCACAGCAGCGCCTGGATGTCAGACATTGCAGCACAACAGCATGAAACGCTCTATTCCCGCGTTTTTAGGAGTTAGATTTATGCCTTCCCCCAATGGACCTTTGCGGATCGGAATCGGCGGCCCAGTGGGCGCTGGTAAAACCACTTTAACGGCGGCCCTTGCGCGCGCCCTGCACCCTGCGGTGTCCATAGGGGTGATCACCAATGACATTTACACCCAAGAAGACGCAGAAGCTTTGATGCGCTTGCAAATCTTGCCCCAAGACCGGGTGATCGGGGTGGAAACGGGGGGCTGCCCCCACACGGCCATCCGTGAAGACGCCTCTATCAATCTGGCGGCAGTGGCACAGCTGCGTGAACGGCATACCGACCTGGAGATTGTGTTGATCGAAAGTGGCGGGGACAATTTGTCCGCCACGTTTAGCCCTGAACTGGCCGACGTGACGGTTTATGTGATTGATGTGGCCGCAGGCGAAGAAATCCCCCGAAAAGGCGGCCCCGCCATCACCAAGTCCGATATTCTGATCATCAACAAAACCGATCTGGCCCCTCATGTTGGGGCATCACTGGACGTCATGGACCGGGATGCGCGCCGCATGCGAGGGGCCAAACCCTTTGTGTTCACAAGTTTGCGCCAGGGCCACGGGACTGATGACGTGATTGTATTGTTGGCCAAAATCGGCGGGTTTGAAAAGCCGGTACGGGCGTAATATCCGCCGCGCGAAGCCCCTCCCTTTAATGCGTTGAGCAACATGTTAACCCGCGCTAACCTTGTGCCGTGATCGCCGTTGTGATCATCCTGGGGAGATACAAACTTGCGCTTATTTTCAGACAAGAACCGCCCAGTCCATATGGGCAAGTATCCTTCCGAACTTTTGGCCCGCACGCACATGATGCCAGATTTGGCGGCAATTCCCCCCCAAGTTCAGCTGACCTTTGATCACGGCGAAAATCCCCATTCCATCATCAATGCCATGCGCGAACACCAAGCCATGTTGGACGTGATCCGCAGTGGTTTGGTGAATGTTGAAAAATCGGAATGCCCGTCTGACGTTGTGGAACGTGCCCACCACATCAAAGCGTTTTCTTACTTTTCCGATGCCGCTGCCACAGGCATTTGCGCCCTGCCCCAAGCTGCCTTGTTGGACAGGCCATTTCACAATCCGGATGTGACCCAACTGGTGGACGATCTTAAAACCCGCCAGACTAAAAGCTTTGCGGCGGGCATTGATATCATCATGGCGGATCTGAAGGATTCCGCCGAAGCCCCGCCCACAGCGGTGGACCATCACACCCACACCATTGTCTTTGCCTATGAAAACCCCCGGGCGCCGTTGCATGATGAACCGGGCACGGATTGGTTGAAGGGGGCTTATGCCCACCGCGCGGGGCTTTTGGCCGCGGAAACCGCCTGCGTTATGGCCAACTATCTGCGCATTTTAGGGTTCGAGGCCGTGGCCCATACCGCCACAAGTTCCGACATTGATTTAAACAGAGTCGCTGTGGCCGCAGGCCTTGCTACGGTGGAAAATGGTGCGCTGACTCATCCGTATATCGGAACGCGTTTTGGGCTTTCGGCCATCACCACCACCTTTGAAATGGCCACAGATTTGCCTCTGGTGCCCTTGGACCAGCAACCCAAATCCGCCTTTGGACATGCGTGGAAACTGGGGCGCGGGTTTGCCAAAAATGCCATGAACGCAGTGCCATTTGCCAAGCGGCGTTTCGTCGATGGGGCCCATCCATTTGAAACGCTGAAACGCACCGACAAACCCACAACTTACATCGATGAACCCAATGTCGCGCGGGTGCCCAAGCGCGCAGATATGTTCGCGCGTGCGGTCTTTGGCGACATGGGCAAACCATTGCAAGACGGCGCGCGCGGGGGCCATTATGTGAAAAAGGCAGCACCGTCTGCCGCACAGCGCCGTGCCCTTGGGGCCTTCGTCTTGCTGCAAGACGGCACCCCGGCCCCCACCAAGGCAAAGCTGGATCCCAAAAATGCCGCAGATCTGATCAAGGCCACCAGCTATTTCCTAGGGCTTGATGCTGTTGGCATTTCGCGCTGCCCCGATTGGGCGTGGTACAGCCACGACGCACGCGGCGAGCGGCTGGACCCGCCCCATGACCAGGCCATCAGCATGATTGTTGATCAGGGGTATGAAACCATGGAAGGATCATCGGGGGACGATTGGATCGCAGTGGCCCAATCCATGCGGGCATATTTGCGGTTTTCCCTTTTGGGTGGTGTTATGGCCAAACAAATTCGCAACCTTGGGTATTCGGCCAAGGCCCACACCGTGATCGACGGTGAAGTACTGCAACCGCCCTTGCTGCTGTTGTCCGGCATGGGCGAAGTCAGCCGCATCGGCGAGGTTATTTTGAACCCGTTTTTGGGGCCGCGTTTGAAATCTGGCGTGGTGACCACTGATCTTCCCATGGACCATGACAAACCCATCGATTTTGGCCTTCAGCGGTTTTGCGAAAGCTGCAACAAATGCGCCCGTGAATGCCCATCTGGGGCCATCACAGCCGGACCAAAGCTGATGTTCAACGGCTATGAAATTTGGAAATCTGACAGCCAGAAATGCACAACGTACCGGGTAACGACCCCAGGCGGGGCGATGTGTGGGCGCTGTATGAAAACGTGTCCTTGGAATCTGGAAGGATTGTTCGCAGAAAAGCCATTTCGTTGGGCGGCCATGAACATGCCTGGGGCCGCGCCGATGCTGGCAAAGTTGGATGATTATGCCGGCAATGGGGGTTTGAACCCGGTGAAAAAGTGGTGGTGGGATTTGGAAATCACCGAAAAGGGCGGCTATCGCCCCACCGAAAAACCGGTCAACGCACGGTCTTTGCAAAAGGATCTGGATCTTAAATACGAAGATCAAACCTTGGCAGTGTACCCCGCCCCCTTGGCCCCGCCGCCCCATCCGTACCCGTTTGCCATGGACCGTGAAGCCGGGATTGAAGCGTATCAGGCGATGATCACGGCAGAAGAATACCAACGCCGCGCGGAAAACGGCACGTTGGACCCGTTTTTGCACCGATACACCGCGGATGGCGACAGCCCTGTTGTGCAGGTGGAAATCTCAAAGGCCGAAGCGATGGCCACGGATTTGATAAAGTATGAATTTAAACCTGTGGACGGCAAACCCCTGCCATTATGGACTGCCGGGGCGCATCTGGACATCGTGATCGCGCCAGATTTTCTGCGGCAGTATTCTTTGTCCGGCGACCCTGCAAATCGTGATCATTTCCAAATCGCCGTGCTGCGCGAAGAAGAAGGGCGCGGCGGATCCAAATTGTTGCAGCGCATCTTTGACGAAGGGCGGCGGGTCTTTGTTTCCAAACCCATAAACCACTTCCCCCTTGATCCTGGGGCCACCCATTCCATCCTGATGGGCGGCGGGATTGGCATCACCCCCATGCTGGCCATGGCCCATGAATTGCACGCGCAAGGCAAGTCTTTTGAGGTGCACTATTCCGGCCGCAGCCGCGACACGATGGGGTTCTTAGAAGACATCCCCAACTTTGCATGGGCCGATAAACTGCACTTGCACATCACTGCCGAAGGAACCCGAATTGATTTGGACAAAGCCTTGGCTGGATATCAAGCCGGTTGGCACGTTTATACCTGCGGCGCAGACCGGTACATGACATCGGTAATGGAGGCGGCCCAAACAGCTGGCTTCCCAGAAGATGCCCGACATCTTGAATATTTCTCTGTTCCTGAACAGCCCGACTATGTGAACCACCCGTTCACGTTGAAATTGGCCAAATCAGGCAAAACCTTTGAAGTCCCCGCCCACAAAACGGCTGCTGATGTTTTGATTGAACATGGATTTCCCGTTGACTTAAAATGTTCCGACGGGATTTGCGGGGTATGCAAATGCGGCCTTGTGGCAGGCGATGTAGAACACCGCGATTTTGTTTTGTCCAACGCTCAACGCAAAACCCAGATTATCCTGTGCCAATCCCGTGCGGCAGATGAAAATGGTGTTCTCGAAATCGATCTTTGAACGTATACTTATTTAAATCATCCCGGTCGCATCAGTTTGGCAAGCCGCTAAGGTGTTTTATCAAGAAATCCATGAACACCCGCACCTTCGCAGACACGACGTTGCTTTTGGGATATGTGAGCCAAAGTGCTGGTTTTTGTACCACTTCAAAATCTGGCAACACCTGATGCAAAGCCCCTGCTTTAAGATCATTGTGAACCACCCAAAGTGAATTGATCGAAATTCCTGCGCCATTCAACGTCGCGTTTCGTTGGGTCATGCCGTCATTCAAAATCAAACTCTGTGCGGCCTGTTTGGGATCATACTCAGCTCTTGTTCCATCATTTTGGATCAGGGTCTTTGCCTCCCAATTTTGGAACGCGATCAGACGGTGGGTTTGCAAATCTTCTGGTCGGGTGGGCACACCGTGTTGCTTCAAATATTTTGGCGATGCACACAAGATGCGCTTATCGTCCGCCAGCTTGCGGGCAATCAAACTGCTGTCATCCAAAATGGTGTTGCGCAGCGCCAAATCATAGCTTCCTTCGATCAAATCGTGCTGGGCATCAGACAATTGCAAGTCCAACGTAAGGTCCGGGAAATCGTCCAAAAACAAGGGCAGCAAGGGGCAAAGATACAACTGCGCAAAAGTGCTGGGGGCTGCAAAGCGCAGGGTCCCGTTGATATTGGTTTTGCCCTTACCCAAAGCCGCCAACGCAGCTTCTTCTTGTGCGATCATTTCCCTGGCATAAGGCAGAAAATCCTGGCCTTCAAAAGATAGAGACACCTTGCGTGTTGAGCGGTGCAACAATTCCGCCCCCAAAAGCTTTTCAAGCTTTGCAATTCGGGTGCTGGCTACAGCTGGGGCCATGCCCAACATGCGCCCTGCGGCACTGATGTTCAGCGTTTCAGCGGCTAAAACAAATAGTCTGAGGCTTTGCGCGTCCATTTTATATACTTTTTGCGAATACTGAATTCATTAATGACCCATTTTTATTCATTTCGAAAGTGATAGATATTTTTCAACCAGCGACAAAAAGCGGGCACATCCATACTTGGGGCACGTGGAAAGGACCAACATGACAAAAACAATCCTGATCACAGGAGCCACAGACGGCATTGGGCTTTTGACGGCTCAAACATTGGCAGCCGATGGCCACAACCTGCTTTTGCATGGGCGCAATCGGGAAAAACTGGCCGCGGCAGCGGCCTCGGTGGGGGGCAGACCGCATACCTATGCTGCGGATTTGTCCCGCATGGCAGATGTCCAACGGTTGGTCCAAGACATTCGCGCCGACCATTCAAAGATAGACGTGCTGATAAACAATGCGGGCGTTTTAAAAACCAACGCCCCTATTACAGCAGACGGTTTCGATCTCAGGTTTATGGTTAACACATTTGCACCATACGTATTGACCGGCGACTTATTGGCAATCATTCCGACCGATGGCCGAATTGTTAACTTGTCTTCAGCCGCGCAAGCGCCCGTTGATTTGGATGCAATGGCCGGCCGTAAACCTTTGGCGGACATGGATGCTTATGCCCAAAGCAAATTGGCCATCACCATTTGGTCGCAACAAATGGCCAAAGATTTACCCGAAGGTCCGGTCGTGATTGCGGTGAACCCTGGGTCTCTGTTGGCTTCAAAAATGGTTAAAGAAGGGTTCGGCGTGTCCGTCAATGATTTGCAGATCGGTGCAGATATACTGCGCGAGGCCGCAGTCGGTACCAATTTCGCCGAGGCATGTGGGCAATATTTTGACAATGACAGCCAAGCCTTCGCGCTGCCCCACCCGGCGGCGGCAGACGCAGATCACGTGGCCGCCGTGATGCTGGGCCTTCAACAAGCCGTTGATCAATTAGACTGAATTCTACTCCTTTCAGAAAGTAATGATTATGGAAAACACATCCCTAAATCGCGCGCGCGCGATTGCTCGCCCCACGCGTGAAGCCATGTTACAACGCGCACCGAACGTTTCACAATTTTGGTCCGAAAACCGGGACCTGTTTCAAGATGCCTGGTCCGAGTGGGACCGTAGCGATACAACCCATCCCTTGGTCCTTGATGCGTAATTGTATGACCCTGCTTTGCGCAAGGCCGTGGAACAGGCCTGGGAAAATCCCAACACGGAAAATGCTGTCAAAGACTTGTGGCAAGAGGTCTTTCCAGGCGTTTACAAAACCCAATTCTTCGACCCTGAAAAATTAGTTGGTCTACGCAATTATTTGGACCGCGTTGCCGATGCAGATATCCCTTTGCGTCCGCCTTATGGCATATCGCTGAACCGTGGTGGCGCCATGCTGGATGAAAGATCCGAAGGGTATCTGGCTGCGCCAAGCTTTCAGGCGTTCTATGGCAGTTTGATGAACACATATATGCGCCCCATCGCGCGGCTTTTGTTTCCCGACATCCATGGATACGACACGCAGACATTTGGCTTTTCGATCCAATGGCAAGCCGACAAAGACACCTCATTGCGCGCCCATACCGATGCATCATCAGTGACACTGAACATCAATTTGAACCTGCCCGGGGAAGATTTTTCTGGATCCGGCGTACGTTTCTTTGATCCCGCAACCCGCCAAGTTGGTGAACTGACGTTCGACCCAGGCACGGCATTAATCCACCATGGAAGCGTGCCCCATGAATCAATGCCCATCACCCAAGGGGAGCGGTCTAATTTTATTATGTGGCTTTACGGCGATCACGGGCAAATTCCTCCACGTGGGGCCGCGGCACCGGCCATTGACGCGCAAACGCGGTGGTCAAACCCGTCCGCGCAAAGCGACGGATTTGCACCGTTTTAAATGACCACCCAACAGGGTGAAGGCAAAGCGTCCTTCACCCGGACCATCCAGCGCGATAGGCATTCAGACTGTCCGCATATTCTGATGCCAAAGCCGGGTTAGGTTGGAACTGCTTGTCAATTTTTGCTGGCGTCAAAACCGTGTTTTGCGGCGCGTCGCCACTGGCTAAAATCGCCAACCGTGCCGCCCCAAGGGCTGCCCCCTGGGCACCACTGACAGGCACATCTAAAGACAGTCCCGTGATGTTGGCGATCATCTGCAACCAAGTCTTGGATTGACTGCCCCCGCCCGCCACGCAAACGGATTGTGGCAGGGATCCACAATCTTGTAATGCCTTGCAACAATCTGCGAATGCAAAGCCCACGCCTTCCATCACGGCTTGCACCATGTCAGCCAATTCATGATCGCGTCGTAAACCGTGGAATGCGCCCGCCGCATTGGGCGCATTGTGGGGAGTACGTTCCCCCGAAAGATAAGGTAAAAACGTAATGGGCGATGGTGCTTGAACGTCCTTGACCATGGCCGTTAACCCAGCGGGGGTTCGTCCGGTGATTTGCCCCAACCAGGCCATGGCGTCAGTGGCACACAAAATGACCCCCATTTGATGCCAGGTGTGGGGCACCGCGTGGCAAAAGCTGTGAACAGCACTGTCTGTATTTGCAGCAAATCGGTCTGTGACAGAAAACAAAACGCCAGATGTCCCCAGCGACAAGAAGCCCTGCCCTGGCTGGACGGCCCCCAAACCACAAGCTGTGGCTGCGTTGTCCCCGGCACCCCCGCCCACGCTGACACGGCCCACGCCCCAACGGGCGGCCAATTCAGCGCGCAAATCCCCCGCATGTTCACTGCCTTCCACCAAGCGCGGCATATGTGCACGCGTCAGGCCTGTGGCAGCCAACAATGCATCGGACCAATCACGCTTGGCCACATCCAACCACAACGTGCCAGCCGCGTCCGACATTTCAGACACATATTCCCCGGTCAGCCACAGATTGACAAAATCCTTGGGCAGCAGAACTTTTTTCGTTTTGGCGAAAACCTCTGGCTCGTTCTTTTGAACCCAACGCAGTTTCGGCGCGGTGAATCCGGCCATGACGATGTTGCCACCGATCCCGCGAAAATCCGCAGCGTTTTCCAATTCGATGCATTCAGCATGGGACCGACCGTCGTTCCACAAGATTGCAGGACGCAAGGGCACATCATCTGCATCCAAAAGCGTGGCCCCATGCATTTGTCCCGAAACGGCAATGCCGCGCAGGGCGGCAAATTCGGCCGGGGCGGACGCGCGCACCTGATCAATCGCCGCTTCGCAAGCGGTGATCCAAGTGTTCGGATCCTGCTCGCTCCACATAGGATGGGGGCGTTCAACGCTCAACGGGCCATGCCCTTCGGCAATGGCGCGTTGCGCGTCATCAATCAAAAGCGCTTTGACCCCAGAGGTCCCCAAGTCCAACCCCAAATATGTCATGCGGTCCCTCCCTGTTGAAAGCTTGATCTATGCCATCCAGCACCGATTGTGCTGAGGCCCGCGAATGCCGCCAACCGCTTAAACAAAGCGATTTACGATGTTTTCAAGGATTTCCTGGCGACCAGACTTGGGCTGCGGGTCGATACCGCTGGTTTCCACTTGCGCGGCGATGGTGGCAAAATCACTGTTCAACAAGGCTTTGCCGCCCGCGCTGTCCCACCCGGCGTACCGTTCGGCGCGCATGGCTTCCAATGTACCGTCTTCCAACATGGCGGCAGCCGCTTTGAAACCGCGCGCGCAGACATCCATGCCACCAGCATGGGCGGCGATCAAATCAACCGGGTCCAGAGACTGACGGCGCAATTTTGCGTCGAAGTTTGTGCCCCCTTTGGTAAAGCCCCCCGCCTTGAGGACCTCGTAATATGCCAGGGCGACTTCAGGCACGTTGTTGGGGAATTGGTCAGTGTCCCAACCAGATTGATAATCGTTGCGGTTCATATCGATGGATCCAAAGATCCCCAAAGAAGACGCCAACGCCAATTCATGCTCGAAAGAATGGCCCGCAAGGATGGCATGGCCCTGTTCGATGTTCATCTGCACTTCGTTTTCAAGCCCAAATTCCTTGAGGAACCCATAAACTGTGGCCACATCAAAATCATACTGATGTTTGGAGGGTTCTTGGGGTTTGGGTTCCACCAGGATGGCCCCTTTGAAACCAATTTTGTGTTTGTATTCCACGGCCATTTGTAAAAATCGTCCAGCTTGCTGGCGTTCGCGCTTAAGGTCGGTGTTCAGCAGGGTTTCATATCCTTCGCGCCCCCCCCACAGCACATAGTTTTCGCCCCCCAATTTATGCGTCGCATCCATGCAGTTTTTCACTGTGGCCGCAGACCAGGCAAACAAATCAGGATCAGGGTTTGTGGCCGCCCCAGACATGAACCGACGGTGGCTGAACAAGTTAGCCGTGCCCCAAAGCAGTTTGGTTTTTGACGTTTCCATTTTTTCAGCGAAATAGTCGATAATCTCTTCGAAATTCCGCAGGCTTTCCGCAAAGCTGTCCCCTTCGGGCCGAATGTCCGCATCGTGCCAACAAAAGAAAGGCACGTTCAACAAATCGAACATTTCAAAAGCAACGTCTGCTTTCATGCGCGCCAAATCCATGGTGCTGCCAAACCAAGGGCGCTCAAAAGTTTCGGCGCCGAAGGGATCCCCACCGGGCCACGCAAACGAATGCCAATAGGCCACTGCAAACCTCAGATGGTCTTCCATCCGCTTACCCATGAACACCTCGTCTGGGTTATAATGGCGAAAGGCCAAATCAGTGCTGTTGGGATCATAGGTCAACGGGGCAATATCTTGGAAAAAGTCAGTCATGTAACTTTCGCTTTCATAAGTTCAGTTAAGGGGTACGCGGGCAAATTGTCCCGCACATAAATCGTGGGCATAAGGTCTGGCATCGGCGGGACTTCCCGTTCATCGATCAACGCGCGCAAAACTGTAAACGCTCGATTGACTTCAATGTCAGGGCGTTGGTCAATCACCAAATCAATGTGCCCATCCAACAGGGCTTGGCGTGAATGGGGCACAAGTTCATGAACAACACAAAAGGGACGCGCGGGGCCAAACGATGCGATGGCTTTGATCAACCCGCTGTTGCCGGCCCCCACATTGTAAAGCGCCGTAAGATCAGCATTCTCTTTCATCAACTGCGTGGTTTGTGCTTGCAGAAGTGCCCCTTCATCTTTGGTCATAATCGGATCCAGTAAAGCAATTTTCGGGAAATCGCTTTCAATGACCTGACGAAATCCTTGCAACCGTTCTGCGTGGTCGCGGGCGTCCATCGATCCAACAAAAGTTTGAACGTGGCCTGCCCCACCTGCATGGGCCATGCCCACCATCCGTGCTGCAGTTCTACCGGCAACTATATTGTCGATCCCGATGTAAGCGGACCGAAATTCTTCTGGCAGGTCGGACACCAATCCCACCACGGCAACGCCCTTGGCCCTAAGTTCATCCAATGGGCCTTCAAGGCGTTTGTTTTCCAAACCCACAATGGCCACGCCATCAAGGTTTTGATGTGCCAAAGCAGCAATGCTGTATTGCAGGCTGTCAACGGCAAAGGCAGAAACTTCCACCATTTTAACATGAACACGGTCCGCACTCAGGTGATCTGAAGCGTGCTGAATTTGTTCCCGGATAATATCGAAAAACGCGTTTGCCCCTTTGGGAACCAAGAAGGCCAAACGATAAACCCGCCCCCGGGACAGGTTGGCCGCAGCAACATTGCGCACATAGCCCAGTGTTTCGACCGCATCGCGCACTTTGGCAATAGACTTGTCGGCCACGTTACCGCGCTTGTTGATCACCCGATCAGCTGTGGCATAGCTTACCCCAGCAGCACGTGCGACATCGCTGAGTGTCGGACTAGACATGTTCCCCCCTATCCAGCGAATCTTGCGCCAACTGCACCGTTGGACCATTTAAGGAACAAGTTTGATATACGTCAATCATTTTTTGATAGACGTATATCATTTTGAGGCTACCTCACTTGACTGATCACTACTGGACCGCCCTAAACCTGTTTGAAATCGCTACCGAAGGGATAAACGCAATGCAGCAGCCGCTGCAAAAGGAAGCGCTGCCAAGGTGCCAAAGGTCACCGCCCCAAGCAACAAAAGCGGTGTTTCGATGGGCTGGCCACCCGCACCCCGGCTTGCAACTTCCGCCCCAAAAATCAACGTTGGCACATAAAGCGGCAGCACGATGATCGATAACAATAGGCCGCCCCGCTTCACCCCCAGAGTCAGCGCCGCACCAAAAGCACCGATCAGCGACAAGGCCGGCGTGCCCACCAAGAGACTAATGCACAAAAAGAAGAACCCTTGGCTGGGCATA
This sequence comes from Planktomarina sp., assembly GCA_020629775.1. Taxonomy (GTDB): domain Bacteria; phylum Pseudomonadota; class Alphaproteobacteria; order Rhodobacterales; family Rhodobacteraceae; genus Planktomarina. The sequence continues at coordinate 13,895 of JAHDCP010000010.1, read as the reverse complement.
TTCAATAAAACAGACAGTACCGGGGCGGCGATGGCCAATGGCAATCCGGTGGTGATCCAATGTGCCGCCGCTTTGGACAAAATCACCGCTTCAAGCGGTATGGGTGACGTTGCCAGCAACTCCAACGATCCATCTTCCCAATCGTTGGTCAGGATGCGGTCCAAAGACAACAAACACGCCAGCAACGCACCAACCCAAATGATCCCGGGCGCGATGACTGCCAATGTATTTCCTGAAGGCCCTACGCCAAGCGGCACCAAGAAGACGACAATCAAAAAGAAAACCAATGCAAGACCAAAGCCCCCCCCGGACCGAAACGCCAGCTTCACATCCCGTGCGAAAATCTGGATCACGCGAAGGCCTCGTCAAATTCAGACGCGACGGCGCGTGACGCTTGAAACGTGGTAAGGTCCAAATCTTGGCATTCAAACCCAAGATCAATATGGGTGGCCATCAATGCCACACCCCCTTTGGCCAAATGCGCTTGAACAACTTGTGCAAACAACTGGGTGGCAGCGTAGTCCAATGAAACCGTTGGTTCGTCGAGAATCCAAATTCTGCGCCCAGTGACCAGCAAGCGCGCCAAACCCAATCGGCGCTTTTGCCCCGCTGAAAGATTTGCCGCGCGTCGATCTTGCAAATCAGACAAAGCAAACGCCGACAAAGCCGCATTGATGCCATCCTGACCATGGAGAGTTGCCCAAAACAAGAGGTTCTCCGAAACGGTCAATGCCCCCTTCAAGCCATCGGCGTGGGATGCAAAGGCAAGACCTTCCTCTGCGCATGTTATGGTTCCGGAAACTGGCGGCTGCAATCCAGCAATGGTTCTCAGCAAAGTGGTTTTCCCCGACCCATTGGCCCCGCGCAATGCAACGCCTTGCCCCGGGCGCAAAGAAAAGGACACGCCTTCCAGCACGACCCGCCCACCACGAGCGCAGGCAATATCAGAAAGCTGAAGAAGGGGTGCGTTGTCTTGCATTTACGGCGGGTATCGCTGCTGTGGTTCCGGTGGCACTGAAACACATTTCGGCAAGAATAAACAGTTCCGGATTATCGATGCAACGGCATTCAGAAAATCGCCGCGTTGGACCCCAATTACGCCTGTCTTTGGGCGGGGGTGAAAGTCCCCCGCCGCAAGCATGTCATGTGGCCACGTGGCTTACATCTTGGTCCGGTGAATATATGTCCAATATATTCCAATGGCCTGTTGTAGGGGTTGGATTGTTGATCATGGGCACATCCAGAACCGTTGGGCGACCCGAGGCGATGGCGGCTTGCAAGGCGGGCAACAACTGATCGGCCGCCGTGATTTTCACCCCGTCCGCACCATAGGCGCGCGCGATATCCGCATAACCGGGACCATTTGTGGGTTCCGCAGCTGACCCAGGAAACGTGGTGCCATAGGTCAGCCCATAGTGCGCCTTTTGCAAACCCGCGATGGTGCCAAAGGCATTGTTGTTCATCACCACCCAAATGATGGCCAAGTCCAGCTCCACGGCTGTGGTCAACATCGAAGGATTTTGGCCAAATCCACCATCCCCCACAAGGCTGATCACTACACGATCTGGGGCCGCCAATTTTGCGCCAATGGCTGCAGGGGGACCGAAGCCCATGGTGGCAAATCCGCCCGGCGTTAAGATAGAACCAGGGGTCAAGATATCAAACTGTTGGCCCACCCCATTCTTGTTCCAACCCACATCCGTGGTGATAATCGCGTCTTCAGGCAACGCGGTGCGCGTGTCTGCCAGGATGCGTTCGGGCATCATGGGAAATGCGTCAGAGGTCTGCATTTCCACATTGGAGACTTTGAAGGTTTTACGAAATTCGGCGATTTCTGCTTTCTTTTCCGAGCGATCAAAACCGTCTGGATACATGCGCCGCGCAACCCGGTTCAAAACCCGCAACGCGGCTTTTGCATCCGCCACCACGCCGATTTCGGTGGGGTAATTCCGACCAATTTCTTGCGGTTCAATGTCGATATGAATGACCTTCGATCCGGGAATATTGAACGTGTAACCAGGGTACCAACTGGAACAATCCGCTTCTTTAAACCGCGTCCCAACGGCAAAAACATAGTCTGCTTTTAGGCAAGTTTGGTTGGTCAATTCTGTTCCCCAAAACCCGGTCATGCCCAGCACCAAGGGATGGTCATCACGCACAGCACCTTTGCCCATCAAAGAATGCGCAATGGGTAACCCCATGTGATCGGCAAAATCGCGCAATTCGTCCGAAGCCTGCGCAAGCAAAATCCCGCCACCCACATAGGCCACGGGTTGATCTGCCTGGGCCAGCGCGGTCACAATTTCCGCAGCAGTTTCTTCATCCATTGATGGCCTTTTAAGGGTGCGTGTATTTCCCGCAATGCGATCAAAACTGTCTGACGCGATCACCGCACTGAAAACATCCATGGGCACGTTCACCAGCACAGGACCCGGCTGCCCGCTTTCCGCCAGGTGAAAGGCTTTTTCCAGAACTTCTGCCATCAAATCTGCGCGGTCCACCCGCCATGCGCGTTTCACAAAGGGGCGGTAAATTTCCCATTGGGCGGCATCAGCGTGTAGGTTCACTTCTTGGTGGGGGTGCTTTCCATAGTAATGGGTGGGAATGTCGCCCGCGATCACCACCATGGGGATGCAATCCAACGCCGCATTGGCCACGCCCGTGGCGCAATTGGTCAACCCAGGTGACAAATGGCTCAGAACCACAGACGCCCGCCCTGTTACCCGCGCATAACCATCTGCTGCGTGCGACGCGATTTGTTCATGGCGCACGGTGACAAAATCGATGGGGCTTTCGGCCAAGGCGGCCAATACCGCGATATTGGTATGCCCGCACAGGCCAAAAACATGGCGCACGTCGCGACGTTCCAAAAAATCAACGATGTGTTCTGCAACTGTTTTGTGGGTCATGCCGTTACCTCCGTGCCGTAAAATTCACCGAACAACTCAGCTTCTGATGGGCGATCTTCGGCAATGGGTCGACTGACCCAGGTGTAGTTCATCATGTGTTTCATGGTGACATTCTCATTTGTGATGTTGCCGCCCCAAATGCCGCAACCCAAACTGCTGGTCATGGGCATCCCGTTGGTCCACGCCCCAGCATTGGCTTTGGATTGGGGTTGGCGCACCATCATGCGGCTAACCGGGGCCAACCGCGCCAGGGCATCAATATTTGCGTCATTGTGGGAATAAATCCCGCAAGAATGACCGATACCCCCAGTCGCGTAAATCTGGCTGACCGTGTCCAAAGCATCATCGAAGGTTTCAAAATGATACAGCGCCATCAACGTGGTCAGCTTTTCCTTGCTGAACTTGTAATTGGGTCCGATTTGCCCTTGGTTTTCCACCATTAAGAACTTGCAGTCTTCAGGCACTTTGAAGCCTGCCACTTGGGCCGTTTGCTGCGGCTTGCAGGCGATCGTTGGGAAAGTACGATTGCCTTTTTCATCCCACATGGCCGCTTCCAACAGTACCTTTTCTTCCTGCGAACACAGATACCCACCTTCAGCCTGCAGGGCTTTTATCATGTCGTCATAAACCGACTTTTGGATGATGATGTTGCCATCAGCTGAACACCCCGATCCAAAATCAGAGGTCTTGGAAATTCGTGTGTTTTGCGCTGCAATGTCCAAATCTGCGGTTTCATCAATCACAATGGATGAATTGCCAGCCCCCACCCCGTAGGCCGGGCGCCCAGATGAATACGCGGCCTTCACCATGGGTTTACCTCCAGTGGCAAGGGTCAGATCACATTCCTCCATCAGGTGTTGGGTCAACGGAATCGAAGGGTGCCGCACACATTGAAACAGATCTTCTGGGGCCCCAACTGCCCGACAAGCAGCGCGCATCACTTCAGTCATGTCCCAAGTGGTTTTGGCGGTGCGCGGGTGCGGAGAAAAGATAACTGCGTTGCGCGCATTGGCCGATGAGACCCCTGTTACAGGCGGTGTCATCGCAGGGTTGGTCATCGGAATAAGTGAGGCGATCACGCCGGCGGGCTTGGCGTATTTCACCAGGCCTTTGGTTTCATCCACTTCCACCACGCCTGTGGACGGCGTTCGTAAAACGTCCCGCAAAACCATCTGAATTTTGAAACGTTTTGCCGGGCGGCCTTCCCGGTCCCCGATGCCGCTTTCATCAACACCCTGGTGGGCCAAGCGCGTGAACGTGGCTTCATTGCCCGCAAACCAAGCGATTGCTTGGGACAAACGGTCCAAATCCGTTTGCGACCAATCCGCAATCATGGCCATCGCGCTGCGCGCGCGTTTGATCATATCTGCCGTCAGTTGACGGTCGTCTTCAGTAAGCTGTTTGGCCATCGGTTTGGATGCCTTCTTTTGGGGGAATAAAAGGCGCACGGCGTTGACTGTTTAAATGACCAAACGTCTTTTTGGCGTGGATCAAGCAACGACGGGCGTGTTCTTCGAAACCCAGCTCAGCCACACGGGACCGGTTGGGCAGTTCAATGGAATAATCCACAGGGGGCATGCGTTCGATGACACCTGCAAAATCGATGCAGCCTTCGCCTGGATACAGCCGAGCATCGCGCGCAAGTTGGATCATCCCTTCGCGGGTATCCGCAATTCCTGGCAGCGCGTCGGCGATATGCAGAAAGTTTAGATAGTGCGCCGGCACATGCAGCAATTCGCCAAGATCCACACGCGACAGGTGAAGATACAGCGTATCAACCAAAATCCCAGCGTTCGGTTGATCCGCAGCACGCACAATGTCCAACACCTCATCCAGAGTACGTAAACGCGAAAAACTCGGAAATTCGAGATCAACAGACAAGCCGTATTTACCTGCGATCTCACATGTTTCTGCATAACAATCGATGATAAAGCTGCGGTCATCGCGGGTTGGGGTCCAGGCGGACATTATCATGCGGCGCGCGCCCAGTTCCGCCCCAATTTCAAACGCGCGTTCGAAATCGCGTGGGTCACAGTCTTCGGTGATACGGGCCAACTCAATGTCCAACACTTGCAAGCCAGTGCTTTTCAAAGCTGTTTTGGTGGCCGCAATCATGGCGCCGTCCACGGGGCTTTCACGAAATTCCCCCGGTACATTCATCGGAATGAACCGCGGGCTTACCGCATCATACCCTGCCCGCGCAGCGATATAGATCAATTCAGGCGCAGTGGCATTTATTAGGGTCAGATGGGCCAGGGAAAACAAGGGGCGGCCAGTTTCATCGGGCATGAGTCGGGACCTTTCGAGCATCTGTCGAAAGGTGTATCACATTATATTAATAATAATATATGATATTTTGCTTAATATCGAAATTTAAGTCTCCGGTTCAAAGGTAGGTAGATACGCGGGCGGCATTGGCCCTTTATTGCGTCCCCCCTGTTCCATTTGTTCCCAAGCATGGGACAAGATCCCCACCGACCGTGTCAAACAAAACAATCCCCGTGACAAAGGCGCGGGAAACCCAAGCTCGCAAAAGATCACAGCCGTAGCCCCATCTATGTTCATGGCCAGGGGGCGTTTAAGGGACAACCTTGCCTGAACGGCCTCGCCAATGTCCGCGAAATTCCCATAGACTGCGCCTTTCTTGGCAGCATCACGCACCAACTTCATTAAGCGTGGCGCGCGTGGATCAACGGGTTTGTGAAAGCGGTGGCCAAACCCACTGACTATTTTGCCGTTCACCGCTTGCCATGCATTCAGTCCTGCTTCGACGGCGGTGGGCAGATCCGCACCTTTTTGCATGCGGTTTTCAATATCGTAATACAACTCTGCGCATTGTTCCCCAGCGCCGCCGTGTACGTCACCCAACATGTTCACACCATTGGCCATGGCATTGTTCAAACCCACGCCGCAGGTGGCAGCCATCCTTGCGGCGGCGATCGACGGGGCTTGCGGACCATGGTCTACCCCTGCCACCAAGGCGGCTTCAAATAAGGCGGCTTGATCGGCCGTGGGAATATCCCCCCGGGTCATCAACCAAATCATTTGCGGGAAGCTGACGGTCCCAATCAAGTCCTGAATGGGATGCCCGCGAAATTCAATTTTTCCGGGGGCCATATCGATAATCGACGTCCGCCACCAATCACGAACGGCTTGTGCATCATCAGTCATGTTATGTCCTTTGATCAGGTTTGGGCTGCCAAACGTATCGATGCATTGCGCGCGCCATATCCATCGTAACGCCCAGTGCGCTGTACCACCTCAAAGAAGAACCCGTTGAAAATCGACTGTCCGTAAAGTTGGAAGTATGCCCCGGTATCATCTTGATCATACAGAATGTTTTCAGCACGCAGTTTTTGTGTGAACTCGGCCGAAAGACCAAATGCACTTTGTAAATCATAGTAGTAATCTTGAGGGATTTTCAGGCGCTGAAATCCGTTTTCAGCCAGCACGGTTGAGGTTTCAAATATGTTATCCGTCGCAAAAGCGATGTGTTGAATACCAGCCCCCGTTTTACTGGACACAAACCCGCCTGCGAATGTTTGCGCATCCGCAGCACCGTTCAGGTTTAACCGCACTTCGCCTTCGGGGCTCTCCACCGATTGTGACCGAACCACCCCACTGGGGTCCGCCACATTAAAAATGTCCGATTTCGTCATTTGAAAAGTGGAAAGATAATACAGCAACCATCCCTGCATTTCATCATATCGCATGGTTTGGGCCATATGGTCCACGCGCCGTAAGCCGGCGGGTTGCTGGGCTTTACCGGCCATGGGCTGGAACTCAATATCCCAGACACGATGCAAATCTGATTTTTCATCAATGAAATGGATGACATGGCCCCCAACACCGCGAATGGCTGGAATGTCCAACTCATCTGCACGTGCATCTTGGTTAAACCCTGGGGACCCTAAAGACTTGGCCCGCGCCACAGTGGCCGCCGCATCTTCCACCCGCAGCCCCATATCGCACACCGTGGGACCGTGGGTTTGGAACGCATCGCCCGCATGGCCGCTTCGTTCACGGTTGACCACAATATTCACAGCCCCTTGGCGCCACAGCACCACGTTTTTGTGCACGTGCTTGCGCTCCAATCTGAACGCCATGGCCGCCAGCACGGTTTCCAAAACCACTGCTTGGGTCTCATCCACTGCAAATTCGACGAATTCGATCCCGCTGGCGCGTATCTTGGCGGGCACCGATGGAATGACGTGGGCAAGTTTGGGTTCTGTTTCTGCGGCATCGCCCAACACGTTCACCAAAGATCGATACGCACTTAAAGCGGTTCCTTGGCCTTGAGTTTGTGCACCGACCGACCAGGGTCCATGATACCCTCCGCGCGCCAGCACGCGGCCCACGCCGCCCAAATTCAAGTGGCCCTGCCCAGGCAAAAGCGATTGGCGTACCCCGTCCACCATCTGGACGTGGTACACCCGGTCCGCAGGCCAATCGCGTAAGCGTGCCGGACGCGACCCGTCGCAAAGGGCTGTTTGGGTATTAAGGCCAAGACCAATCTTTGGGTTTGCATCAGAAATAGTTGCGATCAGCCTCTCTTCCAGTGCAAGGGAAGGCCGAAATGCGATCAGGCAGTCATGGGCGCTGTCCGGTGACAGATCGATCATTTTGTCCAGATCCACCAAAAGCACGTGCGCCCCCAACGCATCTGCCGTTTCCACCTTGGACTGCAGACGGGTGGCCGTGATATCCCCTTGCAGCGGACCAACGCCAACGATGGTCAGCCCATGTTCTGCAACAAGCCCCCGCAACTGGGAAATATCCCCGTCAAATTGTGCTATATCTGTAAAACCCAGATCAACGCCTTCAAATCCGACGGCGGCGATGGCAGCAAGTTTTTCAGGCAAAGTGCCCGGGACGATGGATATCGGAATGCAAAGCATTGATTTTTATCCGCCATAACCCAGCAAGCGCGGCAACCAAAGCACCAGATCGGGAAACACCATCAAGATAACCAGTGCAAAGACCAAGACAGCAAGGAAGCTCCAAATCTCGGCAATGATTTCGCGCAATGGGATATCCGTCACAGCATTGATCACAAACAATAGGATGCCATAGGGCGGTGTGATCAAGCCAATCATTGAGTTCACGACAATCAAAACACCAAAATGCACCAGATCAATGCCCAAAGCTTCTGCCGTGGGGATGAACAACGGAACGATGACCAAGATAATGGTGGTGGCATCCAACACACAGCCCAACAGCAAAACCAAAACATTGATGGCGATCAAGAACAGCAACGGGTGAATGTCAGCCCCGGCAAGCATGGCTGAAATTGCCTGAGGAATTTGTTCAGTGATGACGATGTAGTTCAAGATGAACGCCCCACCGATGACAATCCCTACGGATGCAGAAGACCGCGCGCTGTCCACAAACACTTGGTACAGCGCCTTTAACGACAAAACCCGGTAAAACATCGCGGCCAGCAAAAGCGCGTAAAACGCAGCCACAGCAGCAGCTTCTGTGGGGGTCGTCACTCCGCCGTAGATTCCGTACAACAAAATGACCGGCATCAACAAAGCGGGAAACGCCTTGGCGGTTGTCTTGGGCAATTCTTTGAACGGGACAGGGTCTTCCAACGCGAACCCACGCTTGTGGGCCAAATATGCATTCATGGCCATCAACACCGCGCCCATGATCAAACCTGGTAGGATACCCGCCAAAAACAACGCCCCGATAGAAGCTTTTGACACCAACGCATACAAAACCATGGGGATGGATGGCGGGATGATCGGACCAATGGTGGCTGACGCCGCCGTGATTGCCGCCGCATATCCGCGCGAATATCGCCCGTCACGGGTCATCATCGAAATGATGATTTTCCCGATGCCCGCCGCATCCGCCACCGCCGATCCCGACATGCCAGAAAAGATGAGTGATGCCACAACATTGACGTGGCCCAAGCCGCCTTTGAACCGCCCCACGATGGCGACGCAAAATTGTAAAAGCCGGTCGGTGATGGACCCAGCGTTCATGATATTCGCCGCCACGATGAAAAGCGGAACAGCCAGCAAAATCGCACTGGTGTAGAACCCTTGCAGGATCTTTTCACCCGCCAATGCGATGTCGGCTCCAGTCAGCCCCAGATACACAATGGCCGCCAGTAAGATGGAATACCCAATCGGAGTCCCGATCCCTGCCAGCACAAACAGGGTGACCAACATGGAAATCAATTCCACGCTCATTTCGCCCCTCCCGCCGCGTCGCGATCATCTTCCAAGACGGCTTCCAATTCTGTCTTGGGCGGGCCATGGCGAACTGTATCAATCGCCAACCAAAGATACCGCAGGGCCACCACGATCATAAACCCTGCATAGACCGAGAAGATCGTGCGCATTGGGATCTTTTGGCCGTCGAACGGATTGCGCACCGTCGATGTTTTGCGCCGTTTCAACCAATCGATGTAATCCCAAGTCGGTTCCAGAGCGTAGATCATGCCCGCCACGATCGCTGTGGCCGCAACAATGGAAAATACAGTCCGCACCCGCCGTGACACCGACAAATAGATGATATCAAATCGAACGTGATCGCGTTCTCGCACGATAAACGCACAAGAAAAGAATATGACCCAAACCCAAAGGATGCCGATCAATTCCAAGGTCCAACCAAGGGGCGCGACATTACCCAAAGCAGGCCAGAATGATGCCATATCGAAGGCAACCACCAGCTTTGGGAAATAGCGCGTGAAGATTTGAAGTAGGAAGGTCAAAAAGATTGCCGCCAATAATGTGGCGGCAATCGCTTCTGCGATGCGAGTGACCCAAGTCGAAACTGTTTTCATCTTGGGCCCCCTCACCTTTTGGTCTTAATTACCCAGTGCGTTGATTTTTTCCAAAACGCCTTCTGGGAAGGATTTTGCAAATTCGCTGCCGACGTACTGCGCTTGCACGTGGGTGCGGAACGCTGCTGTGTCTGGTTCATAGACTTCAACACCTTGGCTCTCGATGAAAGAGGTCAAGTTTGCTTCCAAATCCAGTTGACGCAAACGGCCAACAGATGCTGCAGCATCGGCCGCACGTTGCACGGTGACCTGCTGTTCAGCTGTCAGGCTGTCGTAAGTTTCTTTGGACATGGCGATGTAGTTCAAATCCACCAGGTGCGAGGTCAAAGCGATTTGCTTTGTCACTTCGTAGAACTTTTTGTCCACAACTGTTGGCAGTGGGTTGTCTTGACCGTCCACCGCGCCGGTTGCCAAAGAGGTGTACACCTCTGAGAAAGCAAGTGGTGTTGGGGAAGCACCCAAAGCGGCCCCCAGGAACTGCCATGCGTCGGTGCCTGGCATCCGAAGGTTCACGCCAGCCAAATCAGCAGGTGTTTGCACGTCCAGTTCTTCGCGGGTTTGACGCAAGTTCACGTGGCGACGGCCCAAATACATAACGGACAACAGTTTGATGCCCAGTTCGTCTTCCACTTTGGCTTTGAAAGGGTCCATCAAAGGATCGTTGAAAACACGCACTTGGTGTGCTGCGTCCTGGTGAACATAGCCAGTTGCGAAGATGGAAAATTCTGGGAAGAACTGCGCAAGTTCTTGTGCAGACGTGATGGACATTTCCAAGTTGCCACGGCTGATTGCTTCAAGCTCTGTGCCCTGGGCGAAAAGTGTCGCGTTATAAGATGGCTCGTAAGAGGCAAAGCCAGAAACAGCAGGTCCAAAAACTTCGGCCATGGCAACAGACCGCTGGTCAGTTTCTGAACCAGATGTCGACATCCGCAGCTGAACAGCGTGGCCGTCCGCAAAAGAACCGGTTGCAGCAATAGTGCCAGCCACAACCATCGCAGCCATCGCCAAACGACGAGTAAGTTTAAGTGTCATAGTGTCCTCCCAGACGTTGAAGCTGTCCTCGGCGGCAGCTGATAGGTGAATTTATGCCTCATTTTCGAGGCATTACAATATATTTATAAAAATATATGATATTTTATTCTGCAGCATGTGATTTTCCAGTGTCTCGGACATTTATCCGTACCAAATCTTCGGTGTCGGCGGCTTTCTGAATCGCCTCCACCACCTGCAAAGTTCGCAAACCCTCAGCCCCTGATACCGCCGGGGCAGAATCGCCTCGGATCACGTCAGCAAAATGGCTGATCTGCGTGATCAACGGATCAGACGCATCCCGCGGCATGGACGTGGCGCTTATAGGATTCCACCAACTGGTGTCCCCGTCATGACGCCACAACTGCATGTCCGGCACAGACAATGACCCCTCGGACCCGCCAATCAAATAGCTTGATTGGTTGGTCTTCGGGTAAATCGGATACTCCCCCGAAGTCAGCTCCCAACTCCACGGGGAAACGATGCTGTCGGACACAGTGATGGTGGCCAACGCGCCGCTTTCGAACTTTAGAATTGCTGTAGCCAAGTCTTCGTTTTCAAACCCGCGAACCGATGGCGCCTTTTGTGCTTGAACCGTCACGACTTCCCCCATGAAGGATCGTAACAAATCAACATCATGAACAAGATTTACGGAAATTGGCCCCGCCCCTTGCTTGGTCCGCCAAGGGGCCACGGCAAAATAGTCATCCGGCTTATAAAACCAGCAGGTCACATGGGCCGCGCGAATGTCGCCGACTGCGCCGCCCGCCAACAATTCTGCAGCCTTTTGGATCACCGGATTATGGCGGCGGTGATGGCCCACCAAGATGGGAACCCCTTTGACTTCCGCTGCATCCACCAGCGGTCCTGCCGCCAAAGAAGACGCCGCCAGGGGCTTTTCGATCAACACCGGGATTCCCCGTTCCACGCAGGCCAATCCGCCATCAACATGCATCAGCGTTGGCGTGGACAATATCACGCCATCAACGGCCACTTCAGCCAGCATCCCCGCCAAGTCCGCGAATTTGGGCGCGCCGAAATCGCCCTTGCCTGGCTCCACCACAGCGGCCAATTCAACGCCAGGCGCTTGATCAATTGCTGCGATATGGCGCAATCCCACAAGGCCCGCGCCCACCACTGCAAGTTTTAAAGGGTTCGCCATTTTGGTCGTCCTGTCTTCGAATATTTGCAAGCTAGCAGAGTTTCACCAATTCACAATAATATATGATATTTTTATTAACCACCGATTTTATCTGATATTGAGAAATATCCGATACTTATGGTAACAACCGTCAACACCACCCCAGAAAGGCACGTTATGTCAGGGTCCATGAATACAGTCGGGTCCAGCACCTATGAACATATCAAGCACGACATCATTTTTGGGGAACTGGAACCAGGGACCAAACTGAAGCTTGAAGGGCTGAAAGAACGGTATTCCGCAAGTGTATCAACACTGCGTGAAACGTTGAACCGGTTGGCCAGCGAAGGGTTTGTGGATGCCGCCGAACAACGTGGGTTCTTTGTGCGTCCTGTTTCCCCTGGGGATTTGACAGAAATCGCCGAATTACGAATCTTGTTGGAAGGCTCCGCTTTGGAAACATCCATCGAAACGGGGGATGCCGATTGGGAAGGCAACCTGGTTGCCGCACACCACAAGCTGCATTTGATTGAACAAAAGATGCAATCTGGAGATCATTCACAAAAAGAACAGTGGAAACGATACGATTGGGAATTTCACCAAGCCCTGATCCGCGCGTGCAATTCAGAAAATCTGTTGGCCTTGCACGGCGTCATCTTTGACAAATATCTGCGGTATCAAATGTTGGTGCTAACCTATCGCGGTTCAGAGGCAATCTTAGAACACCGTGCCATGTTTGACGCGGCCCTGGCCCGGGATGTGCCAAGGGCCAAGGCCGAATTGGAAAAGCACATTCGCTTGGGATTGGAGCACACACTGACCGCCATGGCGAACGCTGATTGATCCCTAATGAAGCCTATAAATAGATAACCAAAGTAATTTGGTCGATCTTACAAAGATTTTTATGCCTAGGCACCAACATGCAAGCCAATCTCTTTCAGCTCTTCGGTCATTCGGGGCCGACCGTAGCTGCCGAGACTGAGACGCGATTGCTCCTTAGATGTGCGCCAACGTGACCAGATCAGCCCCTTGTGGGCGGCTGGCTGTGCGGCTGCGGTATGCACGTAATCCACGTGGGCTGACCCCAACAACGCCACACAAACGGTTGGGTGGGAAGTCGGCCCTATGCTCTTCGACAAACCTAATTCTCATTGCTTTAGGCCCGCAAAGAACTGGGTGGCCGTTTTTAAGATCTCCCTCTCCTCCTTGAGAAGGCGGTTCTCGCGCCGAAGCCGATCATTCTCTTTGGCAAGGTCCAAATCCTTTTTCGGCAGCACATCCGTATCTCGGTGTGCTGTGACCCATTTGTTCAGTGTCGACATCCCGACACCCACCTTCTCGGGACATTGCTGCGCAATACCCTGCCAGGCAGTGGATCATCGGCCACCTGCTTACGCGTGAGCCCGCTGGTTCGCGCGATCCGCACCGCATCCTGGCGAAATTCGTCCGTCCGTTTCAGTCCCATAGTTCATCTCCTGTGTTGCAGTAAATGCTATCAAAGGAGCGGCATCAAACCGCGGCAGGTCCATAACCCGATACCTGCAGATTGGGACCAGGAGCGAAACATCATCGCAGCCATCTAGGTTCCGGGCATCGTTTGAAAAACCCAAATTCCCAAATACCGTACCAAAATCTGAATAAAGCTCACTTGAAAAATGTGGAGGGTGCCGCTGCGATTTGCGGACAGACTCAACTTCGCTTGGCAACTTGATTACGCGTTCCGACTAAACAGAACAAATACCACCGCCTCTGAAAAAGCTCATTGTTCAGTTCAAGAAGTCAAATCTCACTCGAATTCACACGACAAAAACCGTCCCTCCGAAAATGCGGCAGAGAGACGAATGCGCAAAACAGGCTAGATTGGCGCTCTAACGTGCAGTCTCTGTGAGGCGCAGACTGGGCTAAGCATCGGATATGTCGGGGTTAATCGAAGGCTGAAAAATTACTTAATAACAACCACTTAGGTGGTGGCGGACAGACAGGGATTCGAACCCTGGAGACGGTCTCCCGCCTACACACT
>JAHDCP010000094.1 GCA_020629775.1 Planktomarina sp. | reverse complement strand
TTTGTGCAATTGTCGGACCCCACGGGCAGTTATGAAATCACCGTCTTTTCCGACACGCTGGAAGCCGCCCGGGATCATCTGGATGTGGGCAACAAAGTGGTGCTGTCCGTCGAAGCCACCATGGAAGCGGACCAGCTGAAATTGCTGGCGCGTGGCGTGCAGCCCATGGACGGTGCCGTGGCCGCCGCTGGCGCCAGCGGGCTGCGGGTGTATGTGGATGATTTATCCGCCGTGGCGTCTGTGGCCAAGGTCTTGGAAGATGCGAAAGCTGCCACCAAAATGGCGGCCAAGGGACCGATACAGTTTTGCTTGATGGCACCGACCCTGCCGGGAGAGGTGGATGTGGACTTGGGTCAAGATTTCCCCGTGACGCCGCAGATAAAAGGGGCTTTGAAAAGCCTGGCCGGTGTCATGACCGTGGAGGATTTGTAATGCGATTCTATTTAGGCTTTGCGGTGTGCACGGTGCTTGTGGCCTGTTCAGGTGGTCAGCCACCGTTGAACACCTCTCAAACATTGGATCAAGAACTGACCCCCGTGGTGACCGACGTTACCCCAAAAGAAACGGCTGAGGCAGAAGCCGTGGCCCAAGACGTGGCCGCCAACACCCAAGCAGAACCGGCCGCCGAAGGCGAAACGCAGGGCGTTTTTGGGCGCATCTTCCGCCCCCGTGCGGAAACAACCCAAGCCCCAGAACAACCCCAAGCGCCTGAAACCCCGGTGGTGCCCACAGGAACGGAAGTTGCCACGGACCCCGTGCCAGAAGTGGCCGTCGAAGCGTCTGAGCGGCCAGGCCTGTTCAAGCGTGTGTTTGGCAACAATTCAAAACCCAAAGCGCCTGAAGTCCCCACCGCGCCGACCGATCCTACAACCCCAGCCACCCCCACTGTTGCGCAGCCCGCGGCCCCAGCAGTGACCACAGATGATGGCAGCTTGACCCCAACGGTCACCCCATTGGATCCCACCCAAACAGATCCCGCGGCCAAGCGCCCTGGCTTTTTCAAACGCGTGTTCGGCGGCAACAAATCTACGCCCGCTGACAAAGAAGACCAAGCCGATGAAGCCGCCGCCGCAGCATCGGCCCCCACCATAAAAGAAACCACCGTCAGCGCAGACAGTGGCAGGCTGCCGTACGGAACATTGGCGAAGGTGTGCAACTTGAAACCAAACCAGCGCGGCACCAAGGTTGCGGCGATGGGGGGGTTCAGCCTGTATGACACTGCCAATGGCGGCACGTCCCTGCGCACCCATTACGTGACTGGGTTCCGCGATGGCTGCGCGCGTAAATTTTCCGCCGCATACGCCACCTTTGGGGATCCGTATCTGCACGAATTCAACCATTACCGTCAGCGCAATCCCAAGCTTTCGGATTTGGATAAAGAATACGAAAAGATCAAAAACCGCATCTGCCGCACAAAAACTTTGGAACACTGCGAAAAGAACCAAGAACGCTTGATGCGCACCACGGCTTTCTTGTCGATTTACAAAGTCTTCGGCCAAACAGGCGTGCGCGCCACCGTGCTTTTGCACCGGGGTCGCAAAATCGCGGAAGACTTTAGCTGAGCCTGGCGGAGGGCTGCGCCCACTGGTTTGTTTGGTTTAAGGGCGCTGCCCTCTGGGGCCTGCGGCCCCATTCACCCGAGGTATTTTCCACTCAAAGTGAAGGGTTAAACAGTTAGGTGCTTTGCTTTTGCTGCAGAACGGCGCGAAGTTGGGCCAAGCAAAAGAATCCCGCCATCATGCCAAAATAGATCAGCCAAGCCTGGGCGGCTTTGTCAGCGTCAGGTTCAAAGCCTGTTCCGATAAAGAAGGCGATGGCCCCGACGCTGACCCACCAGCCCAGCCGGTGCTTCAGGCTTGGGGCATTCAGCACTGCAATGCGTTGCATACAATTCCCTGCGACCCCAAAGCCCAAAGTGCACAGCAGTGCAGGTTGCCAATCCATCCCGCGCCACCACGTGAAGTATAAGTACGCAAATCCAAGCGCGAGCACAGACAAGACGCCAAATCGCAGCAGGTGCCCGTGGGTGTAGGCGGCGGTCCGTTCCGGGGTGTTCATTCGGGACAATACCGCCCAAACCAGCCCGGTGATCGCTGCCGCGATTGCTGCGCCATAGGCGGCTTTGCTGAAGCTATGATAGGGGGACCAGTCATAGAACAGGGCCACAAAGAAAAGCGCCAGAAAGGCACCTTCCAAATCAAGAATTATTGGCGGGTTTGGTTTGCCATACAGGGGGGTGCCCGCGATCATGCACACAATGGCGGTTTGTAGAGATATGTAAGGGAAGAACCGATCCGACGTAAAACTTGTGCCGTGCAGTTCCTTTGCGCAAAGCGCCGCGATTATAATCAGCAGAAAGAATAGGCCCAGGGTTGTAATCGTATCGCGCATGAATGCACGGTAAACGTGTGTTCGGCTTGGTCAAGCCCCGTTTCAATAATGCGGCGGGCGTTCGTCCCCCAGGATCATGCCGCCGCCGCCTTCGGCTTCGCGGGCGGTTTCGCGTTCCACCAGCATGTCCACCAGGCGCGTCAGGCGGCGCAATTCGGTGTCTTGTTTGGCCACCACATCGTTCAATTCGTCAACGGTGCGGGTCAGGTGGGCGACCTCGGTCTCAAGGGCTTGGATTGGGGTATCTGTCATGGTGCATCCATACCACCTTTTGCCACAGCCGCCAGACCCCCCGTTGCCCCTGTGGCCCACCCGCGCTAAGTGCCGGATAAGGCAAAGGAAACACCATGGCCAAAGTCAAAAAAGCCCCCAAACCCAAGGCGCTGCCGCCCAAAGGGTTCCGTGATTATTTCGGGTCCGAAGTGACCGAACGCGCTGCCATGCTGCGCCAGATCGCGGATGTGTATCATCGGTATGGGTTTGACGCGCTGGAAAGCAGCGGCGTTGAAACCGTGGAAGCGCTGGGCAAATTTCTGCCCGATGTGGACCGCCCCAACGAAGGGGTGTTTGCCTGGCAAGAAGACGAAGACGCCACGTGGCTGGCGCTGCGGTATGACCTGACTGCCCCCTTGGCGCGGGTGTATGCACAATACCGCAACGACCTGCCCACGCCGTATCGGCGGTATGCCATGGGGCCCGTGTGGCGCAATGAAAAGCCAGGGCCGGGGCGGTATCGCCAGTTCTACCAGTGTGATGCAGACACCGTGGGCGCGCCATCCGTTGCGGCCGACGCAGAGATTTGCGCCATGCTGGCCGACACGTTGGAAGCCGTGGGGATTGACCGGGGCGATTACATCATCCGGGTGAACAACCGCAAAGTTTTGAACGGTGTGATGGAAGTGGCCGGGCTGGCGGGCGATGACAAAGCGGCCGAACGCGGGATCGTTCTGCGGGCGATTGATAAGTTGGATCGCTTGGGCCTGGACGGTGTGCGCGATTTGCTGGGCGAAGGCCGCAAGGACGACAGCGGGGATTTCACCAAGGGGGCTGGGTTGGATGCCAACCAAGCCGATATCATCGTGGGGTTCATGGGTGCGCTGGGCGCAACAGCCGCTGACACATTGAACACGCTGCGCAGCTTGGTGGACGGGTCCACCGTTGGCACCCAAGGCGTGGATGAATTGGCCCAAATCGCTGATTTGGTAACCGCCCAAGGATACGGTCCCGACCGCATTGTCATTGACCCATCCGTGGTGCGCGGCTTGGGATATTACACCGGCCCCGTCTATGAGGCCGAACTGACGTTTGAAATCGAAGATGAAAAAGGGCGCCCGCGGAACTTTGGATCCGTTGCGGGCGGCGGTCGGTACGATGATCTGGTGAAACGCTTCACCGGCCAAGAAGTGCCCGCCACGGGTGTGTCCATCGGTGTGGACCGGTTGCTGGCCGCCCTGCGCATGAAGGGCCGAATTTCAGGGGCGGAAGACCAAGGCCCGGTGGTGGTGACGGTCATGGATAAAAACCGCATGGCCGATTACCAAGCCATGGTGGGCGAATTGCGAACCGCTGGCATCCGGGCGGAAGTGTATTTGGGCAACCCTAAGAACTTTGGCAACCAGCTTAAATACGCCGACAAACGCGGCAGCCCCATCGCCATCATCGAAGGCGGCGATGAAAAGGAAAAAGGCATCGTCCAGATCAAGGATTTGATCCTGGGGGCGGAACTGGCCAAAGACGCGTCTTTGGAAGAATGGAAAGCCCGCCCCAACCAAGTGGAAGTGCACCGCGAAGGATTGGTGGAAGCGGTCCAAGCGATGTTGGCGGCGCAGGCGCAATGACCCAGGTCGAAACAGACAGAATTTTGGCGGTGTTTTTGGCCACCGGGGCCGAACGGGTGCAGGCAGATATCTTGCAACCCGCCGAAGTTTTGTTGGATCTGTACGGCGAAGATATCCGCAGCCGGGCTTACGTGACCCACGACCCATTGCGCGGTGAAATGATGCTGCGCCCTGATTTTACCGTGCCAGTGGTGCAACGCCACATGGCCGAAAACGCCGAACCCGCGATGTACACATACGCCGGGCCCGTGTTTCGCGCCCAGCAAGAAGACACGGGCCGCCCCACGGAATACAACCAAGTGGGCTTTGAGGTGTTTGATCGCGCAGACCCCGCAGGGGTGGAAGCACGGGTGTTTGCGGTGTTCCACGGAATTCTTGCCCCCTTGGGCTGCCGGGCATCCATGGGGGACATTGGGTTGTTGATGGCGGCCATTGATGGGCTGTCCACAACTGACGCCCGCAAAGCCGCATTGAAGCGCCATGTTTGGCGGCCCCACCGGTTTGCAGATTTGCTGAAACGATTTGCCGCCCCCGTGCGTCAGGTCGCCAAGCCCTTGGGCGGACCGCATATTGGCGTGCGCAGCGGGTCTGACGTGTCCGCACGCCACCAAATGTTGGAAGACGAAGCCAAGTTGAATCCCATCGCCAAAGGCGAGATTGAACTGCTGGAAAACCTGTTGGCCGTGCAGGGCCCCCTGGAGGATGCCTTGGCGGATTTGGGCCTGATGGCCAATGATTTTCCGGCCCTGGACAGCGCTGTGCAGCGCTTGGCGGATCGCGTGGCGGCTTTGGATGCGGCGGGTGTTCCCCTGGCGGATTTGGATTTTGCAGCCGGATATGGCCTGACATCGATGGAATATTACGACGGATTTGTTTTTGGCTTCTCCAGCGCAGGCGGGGACACCGTGGCCAGCGGTGGGCGGTACGATGCGCTGACCCGCGTGTTGGGGCAAGGTCGGGACGTTCCCGCCGTGGGCGGGGTGATCCGGCCAGAACTGACGGCCCAGTTGGCGGGGGATGTGGCATGATCAAGCTTGGCGTTCCGTCCAAAGGCCGCCTGATGGGCGATACGTTCAGCTGGTTCGGCAAACGCGGAATCACGCTGTCCAAGGCCGGGTCCGACCGTGAATACGTGGGCAAAGTGGACGGCATTGAAGGCGTGGAACTGGTGCTGTTGTCGGCGGGCGAAATCCCCCGCGAATTGGCCGCCGGGCGCATTCACCTGGGCGTCACTGGCACGGATATGGTGCACGAAAAACTGTCCCTGTGGGACCGACATGTGGCCCCCGTGGTGGAGATGGGGTTCGGCAATGCCGACCTGATCTTGGCCGTGCCCGCCTGCTGGACCGATGTCACCACTTTGCACGATTTGGACGCCGTGGCAGCCCGGTTCCGGCGCGACCACGGATACCGTTTGCGCATCGCCACCAAATACCACCGCTTGACTCGGGGCTTCCTGCGCGATTTCGGCGTGGCGGATTACCAATTGGTGGACAGCCAAGGGGCGACCGAAGGGGTGGTGAAGAACGAAACGGCAGAAGCCATCGCTGATATCACCAGCACCGGGTCCACATTGCGCGCCAACCATTTGCGCATTTTGGAAGACGGGTTGATCTTGCAAAGCCAAGCAACCGTCTGGCGCAGTTTGGCGGCGGATGTGGATGTTTCGGAAGTGGTGGATCGGCTGGTTTGACCAAGGTGCATCTCACCTGACAGCCGAACACATTTTCCCTGACCCCAGACATCAAAACGCCTGAACTGCGGACACACGGGGAACCCCACGTTCGGGGAATCCCAAGCGCATGTCGGAGTGAATTTGGTTATCGGCACACGGGTGAAGCCGCGCCCTCGGGTCTTTGAGAAGACGGTGGTGTTTTGTCATCCAACGATAAACGCTGGGTTAAGGTACCGCACGGTGCCCTACATCACACCAATATCGGCCAGGGCAGATTGCAGGCTTGCGGGCAGGGGGTCTTCGGATTGGCGTGCTTCGGTCAGATCGGGGGGGCTGTCGGCGGTTTGAAGGTACCGCCAGCCCTGAAACGGGCGGCGGGGGGCCGCCGCCACGCGCACCAAATTAGGGTCCAAAACGATGGCACAGCGGCGAATTCCATCGCTGCCGATCACTTCATCCAGACGCAAAACCCGTTGTCGGCACAAGATAACGCCCTTGATTACCCAATAGATGGAACCGCCGTTCAAAATCTCGTCGCCGCGCTTGGGCCACATACGGGTGACATGCCGTGGCAGACCGTCGCGAGTTTGCGCTTGGGGGTTGGAATGCCAGGCGGCAAGATCATCCACACCTTCGGTTCCGACCGACAATTTCACAAGATTTATGGACTTCGCCATATTTAGGCCCCATATGTAGTGTCAGTTCCTTACACCACGATTCGAGTTTACCTTGCAACGCAGAGACGATATTTTGCTGTCTCTTGCCCCAATGGAGTTGTCGACCATGACCCGCTTTGCCGCCCCCATCGCAGAACAAATCTGGGACATGAAATACCGTCTCAAAGATGCGGACGGCACACCAAAAGACGAAACGGTGGAAGACACCTGGGGTCGTATCGCACGTGACTTGGCCAGCGTTGAAAGTGATGTAACTCATTGGGAAGACACGTTTTATTCCGCTTTGGAAGATTTCAAATTTTTGCCTGCGGGGCGCATCACGGCGGGCGCTGGCACGGGCCGTTCCGTCACAATGTTCAATTGTTTTGTCATGGGCACGATCCCGGACAATATGGGGGGCATCTTTGAAATGCTGCGCGAAGCCGCGCTGACCATGCAGCAGGGCGGTGGAATTGGCTATGATTTCAGTACCTTAAGACCCAAGGGCGCGGAAGTGAAAGGCGTGGCCGCCGATGCATCTGGCCCCTTGTCCTTTATGGATGTTTGGGATGCCATGTGCCGCACAATCATGTCTGCGGGCAGCCGGCGCGGGGCCATGATGGCCACCATGCGCTGCGATCATCCTGATATCGAAGATTTCATCACCGCCAAGCGCGACCCGCAGCGGTTGCGCATGTTCAACGTGTCCGTTTTGGTGACCGATGCATTCATGGACGCCGTAAAGGCAGATGGGTCATGGGATCTGAAGTTTGACGGTCAGGTTTATAAAACTGTGCGGGCTTTGGATCTGTGGAACCAGATCATGAAATCCACGTTCGAGTTCGCGGAACCCGGCGTTATTTTCATCGACCGGATCAACAAAGCCAACAACCTGTCGTATGTGGAAACCATTGCAGCCACCAACCCTTGTGGTGAACAGCCGCTGCCACCCTATGGCGCGTGTTTGCTGGGATCGGTCAATTTGGCCCGTTTGGTCACCGATCCATTCGGCGACGCAGCCGCGCTGGACGAAGAAGCATTGGCTGAATTGGTGGCCACCGCGGTGCGCATGATGGACAACGTGGTGGACGCCAGCCGGTTCCCCCTGGAAGCCCAAGCCCAAGAAGCCCACGCCAAACGCCGGATTGGCCTTGGCGTTACTGGATTGGCGGACGCCTTGTTGATGGTGGGGCAACGGTACGGATCGGAAGACGCGGCGCGTCTGACCGAACACTGGATGCACCAAATTGCGCGCGCCGCATATCTGGCATCTGTGGATTTGGCGAAAGAAAAGGGGGCTTTCCCACTGTTTGATAAGGATAAATTCCTGGCCAGCGGTGCCATGATGGCCATGGATGATGACGTGCGGGACGCCATCGCAGAACACGGCATCAGAAACGCTTTGCTGACCAGCATCGCCCCCACCGGCACCATCAGCTTGTATGCGGGGAATGTTTCATCGGGGATCGAACCGGTGTTTGCCTATGCCTATACCCGCAAAGTGACGCAGCCCGACGGGTCCAAAACCGAAGAAGAAGTGGTGGATTACGCCGTGCAGATGTGGCGCGACGTGAAGGGCGATGAAGATTTGCCCGACCATTTTGTAAACGCGCAGACTTTGGCCCCATTGGACCACGTACGCATGCAAGCCGCCGCGCAAAAGTGGATCGATTCCAGCATTTCCAAAACCATCAACTGCCCCGAAGACATCAGCTTTGACGATTTCAAAGACGTGTACATGGCGGCCTGGGACCAGGGGTGCAAAGGGTGCACCACGTACCGTCCGAACGCGGTGACAGGGTCAGTTTTGAGTATTTCTGAGACAAAGAAAGACGAACCCAGCGCGCCTGAGGTGGCGTTGGAAGAAGATGAAAACGGGGTGGTTTACATCTCTGAACCGTTGGATCGGCCCAAAACGTTGGAAGGCCACACCTACAAGGTGAAGTGGCCCGACAGTGAGCACGCCCTATATATTACCCTCAACGACATCGAGATGCAGGGCCAACGCCGCCCGTTTGAGATTTTTGTGAATTCCAAAAACATGGAACACTTTGCGTGGACAGTGGCCCTGACGCGCATGATTTCGGCCGTGTTCCGGCGCGGCGGGGATGTCAGTTTTGTGGTGGAAGAACTGAAGGCGGTGTTCGATCCGCGCGGCGGCGCTTGGATGGATGGCAAGTACATTCCTTCCATTTTGGCCGCCATTGGCGGAGTGATCGAACAACACATGATCGCCACGGGATTCTTGGCAGGTGAAGGCATGGGGCTGAAAACAGACCCCACCGCAGATGTGGTCAGCATCACCCCATCCAAGGGCCCAGCTTGTTCCAGTTGTGGGCAATACGGCACCTTGCACATGCAAGAAGGCTGCATGACCTGTTCCAGCTGCGGGTATTCGAAGTGTGGGTAACCCAATTGTCCGCCCGGCACGGCTAAGCGATGCCAGCAGCCTTGCGGCGATTGCAATCGAAGTGTGGGTCGGGACATACCTGAGCGAAGGGGTAAGCGGGTTTTTCGCGGATTACGCCCTGTCTGCCCACACGCCGGAAGTCTTTGAAGCTGCAATTTCTGACGGTAAAGATCCGATATTTGTTTCGGAAAACGCGACTGGAATTGATGGGTTTGCCCGCATTGATTTTGACGCGCCCATCCCGAACGGGGGCACTTGTAGGACAGAGATCACCACACTTTATGTGCAGCCGCGCCACCACGGAAAAGGTAAGGGGCGCGCTTTGTTGCGCGCCATTGCACAGGAATGTTTTGGGCAGGACATAACGTCTTTTTGGTTGGCGACGAACAGCGAAAACACCCCTGCAATCGCGTTTTACAAAGCACTGGGTTTCCAGGCGGCAGGTAAAACGCATTTTCGGTTACACGACCAGATGTACCAAAACGATGTGTTCTTGATGGAAGATATTGTGCGCCTGGCCTGATCATTCGTCTTGCGCAAATCTGAAAAAAACGAATCGCCGAATCATTTTTGGGATTCACAGAACGAATCGCCTCTGCTAGTGATTCGGTAATCAGATAATACAGGCGGACAACGCTGATGAGCAGGGGCATTCTTGGCACGTATGCGATCGATTGGTCGCAATGCGAG
>JAHDCP010000009.1 GCA_020629775.1 Planktomarina sp. | reverse complement strand
CGACCCCCTGTACCCAAAACAGGTGCGCTACCAGACTGCGCCACGCCCCGACACAGCCGCGTCTCTAGAGAATTCCTGAGGCGATGAAAAGACTTAATTCACGCAAATCGCATGGTCTTTTGCATTCCCGATCAATGGGTGGCGGATCACGCTGCCTGGTTCGATCCCTAAACGGGATGAAAGCCCAGCATTTATCTCCAAAACAAACTGTGCTGGGCCGTCGCTGGGAAGCGACGTTAAATCCCCCGGGACCGCATCTTTTGCGATATTCACCACCTGCCCTT
Source organism: Planktomarina sp. (assembly GCA_020629775.1). Taxonomy (GTDB): domain Bacteria; phylum Pseudomonadota; class Alphaproteobacteria; order Rhodobacterales; family Rhodobacteraceae; genus Planktomarina. The sequence goes on along the minus strand of JAHDCP010000009.1, from coordinate 48,828 downwards.
GATCATCCACAAAGATGATATCCAAGCTGATCAGTGTATTTTGCATCCAAAACGCGCGTGGGGCCATGGTATCAAAAATAAACAACATCCCCGAAAACATCGGCATGTGTTCGACGAACATCAGCCCGGTTTGCCGGTCTTCAGGGGTTTGCGCCAATTCCACCGCAAAAACGGTTTTACTGCGCTCTGTTTGCACATGAACATGATCCGGGGCGCAATGGGCGGCGGATAGGCCAGCCCAAAGAACACATCCTACCGTGAAGATCGCCTGTCGACAGATTCCCATGCGCTCACCAAAATCGCCATTTTGCCGCGCGATCCATCGATGATTTTCAACGCCACGGCTTCACCCGCCATCAAATCAGACAGTCCAGACCGGCGCAAGATTTCTGCATGAATGAAAATATCGTCCGTGCTGCGAAACGCGTTGGCAAATCCAAAGCCTTTGACTTTGTCGAACCACTTGATGCGCGCAGGCAAAAATTCGATGTTGCTCACGTCATCTTGGGACAGACCGTCAATGTCTTCTAAGCCAGCGGTGTTTTCCATTTCAGGCGGTGAAACAGACAAAATCTCCACGGCTTGCGCGCCGCGATCTGTGAACTGCACAGTGAATTCAATTTTGGCCCCGTCCGCAATGGAACTCTGGCCAAAGTTGCGCAGCACATTGGCGTGCAAAAGAATATCGTTTTGGTCGTCGCCAGCAATAATGAAGCCAAATCCCCTTACAGGATCAAACCACTTTACCGTACCGACCAGCGTGCCATCCTCACGCCCGGTGTCTTGTGCCATATCGGCCCTTCGCTTTCCTGCGACGCGTCAAGAAGCAATTGTCGCGTCATCCCCAGGCGCGCTTGTGCCACAGGCCGCCAAATCGCGCAAGCGCCCGGTGATTTGAACTGTTTAGGGGTGCAATCGTACCACGTCCCATGGGGCATCAGGCGTATCACGAGTCCACCGAAAGCGATCGTGCAATCGCGCTTCGCCGTCAGCCCAGAATTCCATTTCCACAGGTGTCACCCGAATACCGCCCCAAAACGGGGGTCGATCGGGATCTTCGCCCTTTTCGGATCGCACGGCGTCAACACGGTCCATCAGGGTTTTACGGCTGTCCAAAACCTGTGACTGCTGTGACGCCCATGCCCCCAAACGCGACAGCGGGGAGCGCGATTTATAATAAGCGTCGGCTTGGGCCCCGTCTTCTTTGGTGACATGTCCACGGACGCGGATTTGCCGACCCAGCGATTTCCAATGCAAAACAAAAGCGACAGTCCCCGCCCCCAAGGCCTCCTGGGCTTTGACGGAAGTATAGTTGGTGTAAAACACAAACGAATCTTCATCGATGTCTTTCAACAAAACGATCCGAACATTGGGCATGCCGTTGGCATCCACTGTGGACAGAGCAATGGCGTTTGGATCGTTGATTTCTGTTTTCGCGGCCTCTGCCAACCATCGCGTTGTCAGTTCAAATGGGTTTTCACCTTCAAATCTTGCGTCTGCGTCCATCATGGCGGGCTTCCTTACGTGGTTGATGGTCATAGCTGCATCGCATAGACCAATGGTCAACAACATTATAACGGAAATGATCGCTATGGGACTGATGACCGGCAAACGCGGCTTGATTATGGGGCTGGCGAACGACAAATCCATCGCCTGGGGCATTGCAGAAGCGCTGCACCGCGAAGGGGCTGAGTTGGGCTTTACCTATGTGGGTGCTGCGATGGAAAAGCGCGTGGTGCCTTTGGCGACATCGGTGAACGCCGCCATCTGTCAAGATTGCGATGTGGGTGACCCTGGTTCCATCGCATCTGTGATGGATGCGGTCAAAGACACCTGGGGTGGGTTGGATTTTATCGTGCACGCCATCGGTTTTTCCGACAAATCAGAACTGCGCGGCGATTACATTCAAACCAGCCGGGATAATTTCCTGATGACGATGGATATTTCTGTCTATTCGTTCACGGCCGTTTTGCAGGCAGCCCAACCTTTGCTGAACGATGGGGCGTCCTGCCTGACCATGTCTTACTTTGGGGCTGAAAAAGTGATGCCCAACTACAATGTCATGGGGGTGGCCAAAGCTGCATTGGAAACATCTGTGCGGTATTTGGCAGAAGATTTGGGGCCATCAAATATACGGGTCAATGCCATCAGCGCGGGCACCATCAAAACGCTTGCGGCCTCTGGCATCGGGGATTTCCGGGCCATCATGAAATGGAACGAATCCACCAGCCCGCTGCGCCGCACCGTGTCCCAAGCGGAAGTGGGCAATTCAGCCCTTTATCTTTTGTCAGACCTGGGATCAGGCGTTACCGGTGAAGTTCATCACGTAGACGCCGGATATCATGCCATCGGCATGCCCAAAGTCGACGCTACCAAATCTGAATAATATTGAAGGAGGCCACCATGGCTGATCGTCTTCCCCATGAAAAAGGCTTCCACGTCAGCTGGGACCAATTGCACCGTGATGCCCGCGCCCTGGCTTGGCGTTTGGACGGCAAAGGACCAGTAAATGGCGCTTGGAAAGCCATCGTCGCCATCACCCGCGGCGGCATGGCCCCCGCCATGATTATCGCCCGCGAACTGGATGTGCGCACGGTGGATACAATTTCGGTAAAGTCATACCATTCTGGTGGCGGTGCCGCCGATCAACGCCGCAATGCTGAAGTTTTGAAATCCCCAAACCCAGATATGATGGGGGACGGCACAGGCATTTTGGTGATCGATGATTTGGTGGACAGCGGTAAAACACTTGAACTGGTGCGCGAATTATACCCCAACGCCCACTTTGCCACGGTATACGCCAAACCATCGGGTGAGCCGCAAGTGGATACGTTTATCACGGGCGTCAGCCAAGACACTTGGATTTTCTTCCCTTGGGACATGGCGTTGCAATACGTGCAACCCTATCGCGGCGAAGATTAATGGGAACTGCCCGCAAGATCATCATCGACACGGATCCTGGTCAAGACGATGCGGTGGCAATCCTGCTGGCATTGGCCTCCAATGATTTGGATGTGCTGGGCCTTACGACCGTTGCAGGCAATGTTCCGCTTGATTTGACCACGTTGAACGCTTTGAAAATCTGCGAATTGGCCGGGCGCAAAGACGTGCCGGTGTTTGCTGGCTGCGATCGGCCCTTACGCCATGATCTGGTGACAGCGGAACATGTGCACGGAAAAACAGGTTTGGATGGCGCGGATTTGTCAGACCCCAGCTTCTCGATCCAAGACCAAAATGCAGTGGACTACATTGTGGAAACATTGCGCGGGCACGACGCTGGCACAGTGACGCTGTGCCCTTTGGGACCGCTCACCAACATTGGTGCCGCCCTTCAACAGGCCCCTGATATTGCAGATCGCATTGCAGAAATTGTTCTGATGGGCGGCGCATATTTTGAAGTGGGCAACATTACCCCTGCTGCCGAATTCAACATTTTCGTGGATCCCGAAGCCGCAGAAATTGTGTTTAAAGCGGGCTGCAAAATCACTGTAATGCCGTTGGATGTGACCCACAAAGCCCTGACATCGCGCGCCTGGATTGACGAGCTGCGCAGCATCAATACGCCCGTGACCAACGCTGTCGCGGGACTGACGGATTTCTTTGAACGGTTTGATGTTGCGAAATACGGCGGCACCGGCGCTCCGTTGCACGACCCTTGTGTCATTGCATATCTGATTCAACCTGACTTGTTCAGCGGGCGTAACGTAAACGTTGAAATTGAAACCGAATCCAAGCTGACCCGTGGCATGACCGTTGCCGATTGGTGGGGCGTGACAGATCGCCCTAAAAACGCGATGTTCATGGGTGACATTGACCGCAACGGGTACTTTTCGCTTTTGACCCAACATCTTCGGACGCTTTGACATGGCCGCAACGTTAACCCTTGCCACCCAAGAAGATGCCCCGCGCATTCTTACAATGATGGAAGCGGCCCACTCTGAACGGCAACGTCGTACCAGTGCAGAGCACCGTGCTTCGGCTTTGGCGCCTTTATTGCAAGGCACAGCTTTGGGTGAGGTATATTTGATCGGCCCCAAGCTGGCACCGATTGGGTACATTGTTTTGACCCACGGATATTCTTTGGAGTTTGGTGGGCCAGACGCGCGCATTGATGAATTTTATCTGCGCAACAGCGTACGTGGCCGTGGTGTAAGTGCTGAAATCGTCCAAGCCATTGCAGAACACCTGGCCAAAATCGGATCCCGTGCTTTGCACATGGAAGTTGCCGACGATGATACCTACGGCCAGCAGACCTACGGCAAACGCGGATTTTGCGCGCGCGCGTCGCGGATGATGACCCGCGAGCTGTTCCGGTGAAAGCCACCTTTCACAATTCATATGCCACCCTACCTGCCCCGTTATTTGTCCGGCAAAACCCTGTTGCGGTGACCGCCCCCAAAGCATTGGCTTTGAACACGGCCCTGGCAGATGAATTGGGGATCACCTTTGGCGATGATTGGGCAGATTTTATTGCAGGTAACAAAGTGCCGCACGGTGCTGATCCCATAACCCAAGCCTACTCCGGTCATCAATTTGGGCATTGGAATCCCCAATTGGGGGATGGGCGTGCCGTTTTGCTGGGCGAAGTGTCTGGGATGGATATTCAGCTTAAGGGATCGGGACGCACACCTTGGTCACGTGGCGGCGATGGCAGGGCCTGGATTGGGCCCGTCTTGCGGGAATTTGTAATATCCGAAGCGATGCATGCCTTGGGTGTGCCCACGACACGCGCTTTGGCCATGGTGGAAACCGGCGACCAAATCTTGCGCGAAGACGGGCTGTTGCCCGGTGCTGTTTTGGCCCGTGTCGCCCCCAGCCACATTCGCGTGGGCACGTTTCAATACTTTTCAGCCCGTGAAGACTTGGCGTCTTTGACTGCCCTGTTTGATCATACCGCAGATCGACATTTCGACGGCACCCGTGAGCCAAACGTTGTTTTGGCCGAAGCCGTGGAACGCCAGGCCAAATTGGTGGCCCAATGGATGGGGTTAGGCTTCATTCACGGCGTGATGAATACCGACAACTCCCATGTCGGCGGGATCACCATTGATTATGGCCCTTGTGCGTTTATGGACGCGTTCGACCCCATGCGGGTGTTCAGTTCCATTGACCACACGGGACGATATGCTTTTGGCAACCAACCCAAAATGGCCGCGTGGAACATGGCACAATTGGCAACTGCATTGTTGCCGTTGATGGACGATCGCGAAGCCGCCATCAAGGATTTCACAGCCATTGTGCATGGGTTCAGCGCCCATTTTACGGCGGCGTACAGATCGGTATATGCGGCCAAATTGGGCTTACCAGATACGCCCGAAAGCGACGCGATCATTCAAGACTTTATGGATATCATGGCCATGACAGGCGCCGATTTCACGCAAACCTTTGCGGGCTTTGCAGATAATCCCGAAACGCTGGCGGTGGCCCAACACCCGGAGTTCGACGGCTGGTTTGCGCGCTGGCGCGACCACGCCGGCCCTGCCCCTAAAAACCCGCAGGTGATCCCGCGCAATCATTTTGTGCAGGGCGCAATCGATGCTGCTGTAACCGGGGATTTGGGCCCATTCCGCGCCCTTTGGTCTGCATGCAAAACGCCATTCCAAGCGCCCCAGGATGCCGCCTTAATCCAACCACCGGTCCCCGAACAAATTGTCAGCAGAACATTCTGCGGCACCTAGCGGCTGTTGTTCTTTTGCGCGAATTCGGGCACAGGGATAAGACAAGATTCCGACCCGGCGTGACACGCGATGACAGATACAATCATTCAACGGTGCGAGGCCAAGGGCCTGCGTATGACAGATCAACGCCGTACCATTGCGGGCGTTTTGGAAACGTCGAATGATCATCCGGACGTCGAAGAATTGTATGCACGCGCATCTGCCCAAGATCCGCGAATTTCCATTGCCACTGTGTACCGCACCGTGAAGCTGTTTGAAGAAGCGGGAATTTTGGAAAAGTTGGAATTCGGGGATGGCCGGGCGCGCTATGAAGATGCTGATCGCGACCACCATGACCATTTGATCGATTTGTCGACGGGCCAAGTGATCGAATTTGTTGATCCTGAAATCGAAGCTTTGCAGGAAAAAATCGCAGCGCGGCTGGGATACACGTTGAAAGGCCACAAGTTGGAATTGTACGGCGTGAAAGCCAAACCCGAATGACCGATCAAAATATCGTACGCGATAACCTGATAGGCATCGGGTTGATGGTTGTCGCCATGGCCGCGTTTGCGGTTGAAGATGGCATCATCAAATACCTGTCTGGGGCATTGCCGACTGGTCAAATTTTGATCCTGATCGGAATTGGTGGCACAGCTGTGTTCAGCACATGGGCCTGGCTTAAGGGGCTGCGTCTGCAACGACGGATGGTCACCCACCCGGCCATGATTATCCGCACGGCCGCGGAATTGATGGGCACTTGCGGGTTCGTGGCGTCTTTGGCTTTGGTGGATATCTCTGTCATTTCGGCGATCGTTCAAGTGAACCCTTTGTTGGTGACTTTGGGGGCTGCGTTATTTTTGGGGGAAACGGTCGGCGTTCGGCGGTGGACCGCGATTTTCATCGGGTTGGCCGGTGTGTTCATAATCTTGCGCCCCGGCAGCGCTGATTTTGATCCGGCCTATTTGCTTACGGTGATCGGTGTGATCGGACTGTCCATCCGTGATGTGGCAACCCGGCGTGTGCCGCGTGATATTCCGACCTTGGTGATGGCTGCCATTGGCTTTGCCGCAGTGATACCAGCCGGATTGATTTTGATGGCCTTTGGGCAAACCTGGACCCCTATGGTGACACCACAATGGGGGTTGATCGGCCTGGCGGTGCTGATCGGGGTGGCGGCCTATTTGTGCATTATCACTGCCATGCGTATCGGCGAAGTATCAGCCGTAACGCCCTTCAGATACTCACGTCTGATCTTTGGGGCGATCATCGGAATCCTGGCATTTGGTGAATCTTTGGACATTTGGACCATTGTCGGTGCGATAATTGTTGTGGGATCTGGGCTTTATGCGTTTTGGCGCGAGGCCCAGGCCCGCTGACGGGTTTTCACCACCGCTTGGTCTTGTTACAGCAGGGCAACTTTTTGCTTTTTGAGGAAATGCCCATGTCCACCATCATCGACATCCACGCCCGTGAAATTCTTGACAGCCGGGGCAACCCCACTGTGGAAGTGGACGTCGTTTTGGAAGACGGCACCATGGGCCGTGCGGCTGTTCCATCCGGCGCATCCACCGGGGCCTATGAAGCTGTTGAAAAACGTGACGGTGACAAATCGCGTTACATGGGCAAAGGCGTGCTGGAAGCGGTTGCAGCTGTTAACGGGGAAATCGCCGAAGCCTTGATCGACACTGACGCCACAGACCAAGTGGCAATCGATGAAATGATGATCGAACTGGACGCCACAGACAACAAAGCCCGTTTGGGCGCCAACGCCATTTTGGGCGTATCGCTGGCCACAGCAAAAGCCGCCGCTGATTACTGTGAACAACCCTTGTACCGATATGTTGGTGGAACATCCGCCCGCATTTTGCCAGTACCCATGATGAACATCATCAATGGCGGCGAACACGCTGACAATCCCATCGACATCCAAGAATTCATGATTATGCCAGTCAGTGCTGGTAACATCCGCGATGCCGTGCGCATGGGCGCGGAAATTTTTCATACGCTAAAAGGCAAATTGTCCGCCGCAGGTTTGTCCACGGGGATTGGCGATGAAGGCGGCTTTGCCCCCAACATCAATTCAGCCCGCGAAGCGTTGGATTTCATTTTGGAATCAGTCAACGCGGCGGGTTACTCCCCCGGCAAAGACATCTTCTTGGCCTTGGATTGCGCCGCCACTGAATATTGCCACGGCGGCGTTTACGAAATGAAGGGCGAAGGCAAGTCTTTGTCATCAGCTGAAAACGTGGCGTATTTGGAAGCCTTGGTGAACGACTACCCCATCTTGTCCATCGAAGACGGGTGCGACGAAGACGATTGGGACGGCTGGAAGCTGTTGACCCAAACTCTGGGCGACCGCGTGCAACTGGTGGGGGACGATCTGTTTGTCACCAACCCTGCCCGCTTGGCCCAAGGGATCGAAGAAAAAGCCGCCAATTCCATGTTGGTGAAGGTGAACCAAATCGGGTCTTTGACCGAAACGCTGCAAGCTGTGCAAATGGCACACCGCGCAGGTTTCACCAATGTTATGTCCCACCGTTCGGGTGAAACCGAAGACGCCACAATTGCGGATCTGGCTGTGGCCACAAACTGTGGACAGATCAAAACTGGGTCATTGGCACGGTCCGACCGGTTGGCAAAATACAACCAGCTGATCCGCATTGAAGAAATGCTGGGCGAAACCGCGCAATACGCGGGCACGTCGATCCTGCGTTAATGGCATCAGCACAAGATATCATTGCTAAGCTTGGTCTGAACCCCCACCCCGAAGGCGGGTGGTATGTTCAGACCTGGCAGGGCGATGAACCGGGCCGTGCGTCTGGGACCTCCATTTTGTTTTTGTTGGAACATGGGGTGCGGTCCCACTGGCACACTGTGGACGCGACCGAAATCTGGCATTTCCATGCGGGCGCACCCTTGCGCCTGTTCACCAGTGAAACAGACCAAGGTCCGGCGCGTGTACATGTGTTGGGATCGGATGTTTTGGGGGAACAATCCCCCCAAGCCATCGTCCCGCCCCACCATTGGCAAGCCGCTGAAAGCACGGGCGAATGGTCCTTAGTGGGATGTACGGTCAGCCCGGGGTTTGAATTCGCGGGCTTTCATATGGCTGAACCAGGGTTCGACATTCCGTTCAAATAAACAAAGCGTTATGGGCGGCTGATGGTTCCGCCACCAACACAGACGGGAACACCGGTTGTCTTGGGAAACGACGTGGGCAACCCTTTTTGAATGCGTGCCGCCAGATACGCAAAAGCTTGGGCTTCCAACATATCGCCATCGATGCCCACATCATCCACCGCAATCACATCGAACGGCAAAGCATCACGCAATCCTTGCATGATCACCGGGTTTCTTCGCCCGCCGCCGGTGACCCAAATCGCCTGGGGCATTTGCGGGAAATGCAGCGCCCCCATGCGAACCGTTTCCACCACCAGCGCCGCCAATGTGGCCGCTGCATCGCCATCTTCCAAATCGGCCACAGCCGTCAACGCATCATGGAACGCATTGCGGTCCAGGGATTTGGGCGGCATTTTGGAAAAGAAGGAATGCTGGGTCAGTGATGCGATAATTTTTTGATTTGCAACCCCAGACGCCGCCAGGGCACCGTCCACGTCAAATCGTTGACCGCGGCGTTGGTACATTAAATCATCAATGGGGGCGTTGGCAGGGCCAGTGTCAAAGGCCAACAAACCTTCTTCTGGTGGCAATGCAGGATCCACATAGGTGACGTTGCCCACCCCCCCCAAATTCAAGATCGCAACCGGACCTTGGGCTTTGGCCCATCGCACCAAGGCCGCGTGATATATGGGCGCCAGGGGGGCACCCTGCCCACCCAAAGCCACATCATTGGTGCGAAAGTCCCATGCGACAGGAACTTGCAACTGGCCAGCCAAAACTGCCCCATCACCACATTGATGCGTGCCTTTCCCGCCGGGATCATGGGCCAACGTTTGGCCATGAAACCCAATCAGGGCCACATCTTTAAACCCTTGAAGAACCTCTTGATGGGCGGCTTGCACCACTTGGGCGGCATCTTTGGTACGCGGATCGTCGTGCCATGCGCCAAGCGCCCCGCGCAACACCGCCCGGTCCTTTTCACTGAACGCCCGGTAATCGGTTTTACCAAATTCAAAAACGTCCTCACCATCGGTCAAAATGGCGGCCACATCAACGCCATCCAAGGATGTGCCAGACATACAGCCCGCGACCCATTTTGCATCCGCTTTTGCCATGGACATCTACTCCGCCAAATCGCACCTTTGCGCAGCTAAGTATCGCATCAACCCAGGGAACAAGAAAGCCATGGCAGACGGGTCCACGCAAAAGACATTTTCACCCCCAGTGATGGAGGCGCGCCGCTGGATTTCTGGCAAAGACTTTAGCGACAGGCCGTTGATCAACGTCAGCCAAGCGGCCCCAGTTGACCCACCCCCACCGCAATTGGTGGCGGCCATGGCAGATGCACTGCAAGAAGCAGACACGCATTTATACGGCCCTGTTTTGGGATTGCCCGGGCTTCGGGCCAAAGTCGCCGCAGATTGGACCACCAGTTACGGCGGAACTGTGGATCCCGCAAATGTGGCGATTACATCCGGATGCAACCAAGCCTTTGCAGCGGCCATCGCGATGCTGTGCCAACCTGGGGACGAAGTGATCGTGCCAACGCCGTTTTACTTTAACCACAAGATGTGGCTGGACATGGCGGATGTGAAAACTGTTCCGTTGACCTGCGATGACGCGATGTTGCCCGTGCTGGATCAAGCCGCGTCATTGATCACCGACAAAACCCGCGCCATCGCGTTGGTCACCCCCAACAATCCGTGCGGTGTAGAATACCCCAGTGATTTAGTTTCGGCTTTCTTTGAATTGGCCAAAGCCCATGGGGTGGCCTTGATCATAGACGAGACATACCGCGACTTTCACAAACAAACCGGCGCGCCCCACACTTTGTTCCAAAGGGATGATTGGGAAGAAACGCTTATTCAGTTGTATTCGTTTTCCAAAGCTTACCGTTTAACTGGACATCGCGTTGGGGCCATAGTGGCCAGCGAAGCCCGCTTGGCAGAAGTGGAAAAATTCTTGGACACTGTGGCCATCTGCCCGAACCAATTGGGCCAGAAAGCAGCGCTTTGGGGGATGGAAAACCTGGGCGATTGGTTGGCAGGCGAACGGTTGGAAATTTTGGACCGGCGCGCTGCCATCGAAGCTGAATTCCCCAAACTGGCCGCAAAAGGGTGGAAGTTGTTGGGGTGCGGTGCCTATTTTGCCTATGTCCAACATCCGTTTGACATGCCTTCTGATCAAGTGGCCCAGCGAATGGTGGATGAAGCCGCAACACTGATGTTGCCCGGCACAATGTTCGTCCCCGATGGGGAAGATCGCGGCAAACGCGAAATGCGCATCGCCTTTGCCAACATCGACGCAGCCCAGATCGCGAAATTGTTTGACCGTTTGGCGGATGTGACACTCTAAGCCCGCTTGTGGCGCAAATCATGGTGGCGTAGACACTGCGCCAAGACTTGGGAAAAGGGACCAAATCATGGCCGAACGTAAGCGATCCAAAGCAAGTACCACCGCGGTTTGGATAATCGTCGGATTATTGATGTTCGGCATGGTGGGCTTCGGGGCCGTGGGCCTGTCTGGGACAGCGCGCAGCATTGGGAAAGTCGGGGATAAACCCGTTTCTGTAAACCAATATTACGCCGCCCTTCAAAACGAAGCCAACAGCGCGCAACAGCAAGCTGGCCGTCGCCTGTCCCCCCAAGAAATGCAGTCCATTGGTCTGGACAATATCGCCCTGGCGCGCGTTGTCCGGCAACGCGCCATGGACCAGGAAGCCACGGATTTGGGCCTGTCCATGGGGGACGAACGGCTGAGCACACAAATTCAAAATCTTGGGGCATTTACCGGTTTGAATGGTACCTTTGATCGTGTTGCCTATGACCAGTATTTGGACCGTAACAACACCACCAGCAGCGAGTTTGAGACGCGCTTGCGCGAAGAAAACGCCCGCAACATTTTGCAAACTGCCATTTTGTCCGGGTTGGACGCGCCAGCTGCTTATGAAGATGTTATTGTTGGGTTCTTGCAAGAAACCCGTGACTTTTCCTGGGCCAAGATCACTACCGAAGATTATTCCACAGGGGTCGAGGTTCCGACCGAGAATGACTTGCGCAAGTATCACACTGAAAACGCAGATCAATTTACATTGCCGTCATCCAAAGACATCACTTATGCTTGGTTGACGCCAGACATGATCGCCCAAACAGTTGCCGCTACAGACGAAGACCTGCGCGCCATGTACGACGCCCGTGCGGATGAGTTTAACCAACCGGAAACCCGCCTTGTAGAACGCCTGGTGTTCAGTGACGAAGCCACAGCCCAAGCTGCTTTGCAAACCATTCTGGATGGCAGCGCCACTTTTGAAGATTTGGTGGCAAATCGGGGCCTTGAGATGGACGATGTCGATCTGGGCGATGTCCAAAAGGAAAGTTTGGGGGACGCTGCCGAAATCGTGTTCGGAGCCACAGATCCTGGTGTCGTCGGCCCTGCCCCAACCAACCTGGGGCCCGCCTTGTTCCGGATCAACGCGATTCTGGACGCGCAGATCCAAACTTTTGACGACGTAAAAGCGGATCTACTGGCGGAAGTACAAACCAACCAGGCCACAGAATCAGTGAGCCGTTTGGTGGAAGATATTGAAGACTTGTTGGCCGGCGGTGCCACTTTAGAAGAAGTGGCAAATGAAACGGACATGGTGCTGGGCCAAACCAATTGGTACCCAGGTGTTGAAGGTGGCATTTCGGATTATTCTGAATTCCGCACCGCTGCTTTGACTATCACCGAAGATGATTTTCCAGAACTGATCAACCTGTCAGATGGCGGCATTTTCGCCATGCGCATGAACCAAGCCATCCCTGCCGCCTTGCAGCCCTTTGATGACGTTCGGGCCAGTGTTGAGACAGCTTGGGAAGCGGACGCTGTGCAACAGCAATTGACCGCCCAGGCAGATGCTTTGGCCGCGCAAGTGAACGATGATGTGACATTGGCGTCTTTGGGGTTAACCGAACAGCGCGAAGAAGACATGGTGCGCACCGACTTTGTTGAAGGGGCCAGCTTAAGCTTGATCAGCACTGTGTTTGATATGGAGCCAGGCGATGTCATGGTTTTGGAAGATCCAGATGGCGCCATCATCGTTCAACTGTCGGCCATTCATGCCGCCGATTTGGAAACCGAAGAAAGCCAAGCGTTGAAAAACATTCTGGGGCAACGTTTGCAACAAGCATTTCAAACAGACGTTCTGGCGGCTTACAGTCAAGCGGTTCAGGGGGATGTGGACGTGACATTGGATCAATCCATTGTTCAATCTCTCAACAGCCAATTTTACGGTCAGGGTCACAGCAACTGATGGCACAGTTAATTCCGTCCTTCGAAGACTTCGAAGCAGCGTTTAACGCTGGCAAAAACCAACTTGTTTATGCCCGTTTGGCAGCAGATTTGGACACGCCCGTGTCTTTGATGCTGAAGCTTTCTGGCGCGCGCAAAGACAGTTTTATTTTGGAAAGTGTGACGGGCGGTGAAGTGCGTGGGCGGTATTCCATCGTCGGGATGAAGCCCGATGTGGTTTGGCGCTGCCACGGCACCCAAAGCGCCATTAACCGTGAGGCCCGCTTCGATCCAGAAAGCTTTGTCGAACAAGACGGTAACCCGTTGGACAATTTGCGTGCGCTGATTGCGGAATGCAAAACCGATTTGCCGGATGATCTGCCAGCGGCGGCGGCAGGTTTGTTTGGGTACTTGGGGTATGACACTGTTCGGCTTGTGGAACATTTGCCCAACGTGAACCCAGATCCTTTGGGTTTGCCCGATGCAGTTATGATGCGCCCATCTGTTGTGGCAGTTTTGGACGGCGTCAAAGGCGAAGTCACCATCGTCTCCCCCGCCTGGGTGGACAGTGGATTGTCCGCCAAAGCGGCCTATGCCCAAGCGGCAGAACGGGTTCAAGACGCGTTGCGCGATTTGGAACGCCCCGTTGCCAGCGATGCCCGTGCATTGGACCAAGACAGCGCTTCTGTGGGGGAACCAAAGTCCAATTTCGCGAAGGCTGATTACCTGGCAGCAGTGGAAAAGGCCAAAGACTACATTCGTGCGGGCGATATTTTCCAAGTCGTCCCGGCACAACGCTGGTCCCAAGATTTTAAAGAACCACCCTTTGCGTTTTACCGCGCGTTGCGGCGTACGAACCCTTCACCGTTCATGTTCTTTTTCAATTTCGGCGGCTTCCAAGTGGTGGGGGCCAGCCCGGAAATCTTGGTGCGATTGATGGACAATGAAGTGACCATCCGCCCCATTGCCGGAACCCGAAAACGCGGCGCCACGCCAGACGAAGATCGCGCGCTTGAAGAAGATTTGATGGCCGATCAGAAAGAATTGGCCGAACATCTGATGTTGCTGGACTTGGGCCGCAATGATGTGGGCCGGGTTGCCAAGATCGGCACCGTGCGGCCCACCGAAAAATTCACAGTCGAACGTTACAGCCACGTCATGCACATCGTGTCCAACGTTGTCGGGGAATTGCGTGACGAACACGATGCATTGGATGCGTTGTTGGCGGGTCTGCCGGCTGGCACATTGTCCGGCGCGCCCAAAGTCCGCGCCATGGAAATCATCGACGAATTGGAACCCGAAAAGCGCGGCATTTATGGCGGCGGCTGCGGGTATTTTTCCGCCGGTGGCGAAATGGACATCTGCATTGCCCTGCGTACAGCTGTGATCAAAGACAACACATTGTACTCACAAGCCGGTGGCGGCGTTGTTTATGACAGTGATCCAGAAGCGGAATACGAAGAAACCGTGAACAAGGCAAAAGCCGTATGGGCCGCAGCCCAAAGTGCCGCCCAGTTTAATTCGTCGGGGAACTGAAGCCCGCCAAAAGGGCCGAACTTAAAGGCGCGATATTGTGCGTGCTGGATCGGTCTTTTTGGCCCCAAGTGGCCAAGGCCACAAGCGTATCAGGGCTGAGGCGTGCCAGCAAAATCACAATGCCTTCTTTGCGGCTTTTGAACGCGGCCTGATCGATAAATCGGCGCATCACCACTGCAGATCGGTTTTCCGCGTCCAAGTCCGAATACACCGTGGCAGCCGGAATGCCCGCGGTGCGCGCCCGGCGCACTTCCGATGCTGCGGCTGAACTTAGGGCCAAATATCCGTGGCCGGTTTCCAAAAATTCAGATCGCAAACTGGACAGTCGCGCGGCCCCTCCGCGCAGACCCAGCGCCTGCCCCCCCACCACGGCAACGGCCGTGGGCACCGCGTTGACGTAACTCAAATACGCGGATTCAATGGAAGAGATATCTGCGCCCAAAGGGGCATCGCCTGTAACAGCAACTTCGATCCCTGCCGCCGAAAAATCAACTGCGCGCTGCCCGACACGTGGATCGCTGGCATCCAACGCCAATGTCACTGGGAACGGCAAAGCTGCAAGGGTTGGTCCATCGATCGGGCTGTCTGCATCATCCAGCAACACAAAGCTGACAATGGGAAGCGTCGGGGCCAAGTCAAAAGGCACGGCAAAGGCTTCTACGGCGGGGATAAACTCTATCTCAGCGGGCACGGTGGGCACATTGGGGGCTGTTGCGGTAACCACGGGCTCTTCTGGCTGATCGACTTGGGTGCTTTGCGGCTCTTGCGGGCTTTCTGGGTCTGGGGTTGGGGCAATCACCAACACAGGTTCCGGTTCAGCGGCCGCAATCGCTGGGCGCATCATGGCATCTTGCTTGGGTGTATCCAAGGGCGCCAATGTAGTGATTTCCGTGGCACCATCATCGAAAGCCGCGGCATCAAACGAAAGATCGGGCGTTCCCGGCAGCTGCAAACCCGCGATTTGTGTTTGCGGGACTTGGCCCACCACGCCCAAGACGGGCTGATTTGTTGACTCAGTATTCAAACCAGACGGGGCATCAGGAACAGACGGGGCAGCAGTGTTGGACACCGCGACCGTGGGGCGCACATCGGTGCTGGCCGTTCCCTGTAAAGCAGTTCCCAACGGGGCCATTGGATCCAATACTTGCGCATCTGTTTGTGCATCGGGCGGGGTTTCGCCCGGCACTTGGTCCAGAACGGACACCAAAGCCAACAGCGCTAATGACGCCAGACTTCCGCAAATTGCCCCTAAAATAAAGCCGCGCCCCATGATGTCCTCGTTGTTGGTGTCGTTTCGGGCCTTGACCCTGCCCGTTATACAGCCCCATCTATAGCGCAACCGACCAAGGGGTGGCGAGAGAGTTTTCGCGCATCCAACAGCCTATGGGACATCGAGACCACAAATGCTTCTGTTGATCGATAACTACGACAGTTTTACGTACAACTTGTACCATTATTTTGGCGAACTGGGGGTGGAGGTTGCCGTGCATCGCAACGACGCCTTAACCGTTTCTGAGGCCATGGGACTGGGGGCTGATGCGATACTTTTGTCACCCGGTCCGGCCACGCCCGATGAAGCAGGCATTTGTTTGGAACTGACCAAAGCCGCCGCCAAAGAAGGCACCCCTTTGATGGGTGTGTGTTTGGGGCATCAAACCATTGGCCAAAGCTTTGGCGGCGATGTGGTGCGGTGTCATGAAATTGTTCACGGCAAGGTCGGTGTCATGCAAAATGAAGGCAAAGGCGTGTTCACAGGTTTGCCCAAAGAATTTAACGCAACGCGATATCACTCCTTAGTGGTGGATCCTGCCACTCTGCCCGACGATTTGGAACCAACGGCTTGGCTGGAAGATGGCACCATTATGGGCTTGCAGCACAAAACCTTGCCCATCCAAGGTGTACAATTCCACCCCGAAAGCATTGCGTCCGAACATGGGCATCAAATTCTGCGCAATTTCTTAGATATGGCAAAGGTGGCGGCATGAGCGACGCAATGAAACCAATTATCTATGCGGCCAGCGAAGGCCCTTTGTCCCGGTCCCAAGCGGAAGAAGCGTTTGAGATGATGTTCGAAGGCACTGCCACGCCCGCACAAATGGGCGGGCTGTTGATGGCCCTGCGCACACGCGGTGAATCTGTGGCGGAATATGCGGCGGCGGCCGCTGTTATGCGCGCCAAATGCAATGCAGTGAAAGCCCCCGCTGGTGCCATGGATATCGTTGGCACGGGCGGCGATGGCATGGGCACATTGAATATTTCAACGGCCACAGCATTCGTTGTGGCGGGTGCTGGCGTGACTGTTGCCAAGCACGGCAATAAGAACCTAAGCTCCCTGTCCGGGGCAGCTGACGCCCTGTCGGTGATGGGCATCAACGTGATGGTTGGCCCGGATGTTGTGGAACGGGCCATTTCCGACATTGGGATCGGCTTCATGATGGCCCCAATGCACCACCCTGCCATCAAGCATGTGATGCCGGTGCGCCAAGAACTGGGCACAAAAACGATTTTCAACATTTTGGGACCGCTGACAAACCCCGCCGGCGTGACGCGCCAATTAACGGGGGCCTTCGCGCCAGACTTGATCCACCCTATGGCAGAAACCCTAAAAGAACTTGGGTCTGAAAAAGCCTGGCTGGTGCACGGATCTGACGGCACGGATGAAATCACCATTACCGGCACAACTGCTGTTGCTGCCTTGGAAGACGGTAAAGTAAGAACCAAGGAAATTCATCCAGAAGATGCCGGTTTACCCGTGCATTCATTGGCATCCATCTTGGGGGGCACACCTGAAGATAATGGCAAAGCATTTGCAGCATTGCTGGATGGCGCACCGTCTGCGTACCGCGATGCCGTCTTGCTGAACGCCGCCGCTGCTTTGATCATTGCGGACAAAGCCAGCACCTTGCCAGAGGGCGTGGAAATGGCGGCAGCTGCCATCGACAGTGGGGCCGCAAAAACCAAAGTTGACGGCCTGGCAAAACTGACCAGTGCACAAGGGTAACCCATGACAGATACAATCCTGGATCGCATCAAAGCGTACAAACTTGAAGAAGTGGCAGCCCGAAAAGAAGCCCGGGCTTTGGCCGATGTTGAAGCCGCTGCCCAATCCACAGACGCGCCCCGTGGGTTTGCCAGGGCCTTGGCAGAAGCCGCCAAGGATGGCTACGGATTGATCGCAGAAATTAAGAAAGCATCCCCGTCCAAAGGCTTGATCCGTGAGGATTTCAACCCGCCAGAATTGGCCAAAGCTTATGAAGCTGGCGGGGCAACTTGTTTGTCGGTGTTGACGGATGGCCCTTCTTTTCAAGGCGATGATGCGTTTTTGACAGCGGCCCGTTCCGCCACATCCCTGCCCGCTTTGCGCAAAGACTTTATGTACGACACGTATCAAGTGGCCGAAGCCCGCGCTTTGGGGGCGGACTGCATTCTTATTATCATGGCTTCTGTAGAAGACAGCCAGGCCGCAGAATTGGAAGCCGCCGCCATGGCCTGGGGCATGGATGTGTTGATCGAAGTTCATGATGAGGCGGAACTGGAACGCGCCCACCTGCTGAAATCGCCGATGATTGGGATTAACAACCGCAACTTGAAAACCTTTGAAGTGACACTGGACACCACGCGCCGTTTGGCCCGCATGGTGGCCGCGGACCGTGTGATCGTTGGCGAAAGCGGTTTGTACACGCCAGCGGATTTGGCCGATTTGGCGATGTATGGCGTGCGCACTTTCTTGATTGGGGAAAGCCTGATGCGCCAAGAAGACGTGGCCACAGCCACCCGCACTTTGTTGGCAAATCCTTTGCGGGCCGCTGGCGCTTAGATGGCAAAACTGTCCCACATCACGGATGCTGGCGATGCCCATATGGTGGATGTATCGTCCAAAAAAGATACGGTGCGCGAAGCAATTGCCCAGGCCACCATCACCATGCTGCCTGAAACCTTGGCGCTGATAACCGACGGCACGGCAGCCAAAGGGGATGTGCTGGCCACAGCACGCATCGCGGCCATTCAAGCGGCGAAACAGACCAGTACCTAGATCCCATTGTGCCATCCATTGCCCTTGTCCAAAGTGGTGGTGGATTTGGAACACGACCCAGAATTGCCCGGCGTCCGCGTTTCAGCGCGCGTCAAAACCACCGGGAAAACCGGTGTCGAAATGGAAGCATTGACCGCCGCCAGCGTGGCAGCGCTGACCCTTTACGACATGTTGAAAGCCGCTGAAAAAGGCATGATCATTTCAGACATCGCGTTGGTGGAAAAAACAGGCGGCAAATCCGGCGATTGGCACCGCGCACCATGATCAGTGTGGATCAGGCACTGGACGCATTGTTCAAATTGGTAACCCCGCTGCCTGTGGAAACAGTCCCCTTGATCAGGGCAAATAATCGCGTTTTGGCAGGTGCTGTGTCCGCGACCCGTGATCAACCGCCCTTTGCCGCATCGGCCATGGATGGATACGCTGTTCGATCCCAAGAAGTGATCCCAGGGGCCCGTTGGGCCGTCGCAGGTGAATCTGCGGCTGGGCACGGGTTTGACGGGGTCGTGGACCAAGGCCAAGCACTGCGCATTTTCACCGGCGCGCCCCTTCCGGCTGCGTTGGATCATGTTGTGATCCAGGAAAATGTGACCGTTGATGGGACCACAATCACTTTGGTGGATGGCCCCAATGACACCCCCTATGTCCGGCCCAAGGGGGCAGACTTTGCGAAAGGCACGCAAATGTCGTTCCCACGCAAACTGCGCCCAGCTGACATCGCATTATTGGCCGCCATGAATGTTGCATCGGTTCCGGTAGCGCGCAAACCGACCGTGGCCATCATACCCACTGGGGATGAATTGGTGCAGCCAGGTGAAACGCCAGGCCCCGACCAAATAATCGCATCCAACAGTTTTGGTCTTGCAGCCATGTTGGAAGACGCAGGCGCCGATGTGCAATTATTGCCAATCGCACGGGACCGGGCAACTGCCCTTCAAACCGTGCTGGGCATGGCCGAAGGCGCGGACCTTATCGTCACTATCGGCGGGGCCAGTGTGGGGGACCATGACTTGGTGGGGGCCACTGCAATCGAAATGGGTCTAAACCAAGAATTTTATAAAGTTGCCATGCGACCCGGCAAACCATTGATGGCGGGACGGATCAGGGAATCAGCTTTGGTGGGACTGCCGGGAAATCCTGTGTCCGCCATGGTATGCGGCGAAGTGTTTTTGAAGCCGATGGTGGACATATTATTGGGCTTGCCCGCAAAGGCCCGCACCAAGCACAGCGCTGTTTTGTCCCATGACATGCCCGCCAACGGCCCGCGCGAACATTACATGCGTGCGAATGTGGATGGGCATACGGTGACGGTCGCTGCCAAACAGGACAGTGCTTTGCTGACTGTTTTGCAAACCGCCAATGCATTGGTTGTGCGCCCAGCAAACCAAAGCAATTTGAAAAAGGGTGACAGTGTCGACTACATCCAAATTTAAGTAAAAGTTGACACAAAGTAAGAACAAGCGTAGAACATTAACAAAACATTAATGAATCCGAGCGATGTTACAGCGAAGGAGCAGCGCATGTTAACGCAAAAACAACTACAACTTTTGGACTATATCCATAAGAAGACCCAAGCCAATGGGGTGTCGCCTTCTTTTGATGAAATGAAGGAAGCTTTGGATCTGCGATCCAAGTCCGGTATTCACCGTTTGATCACAGCCTTGGAAGAACGCGGATTTATTCGCCGTTTGGCCCATCGTGCCCGTGCAATCGAAATTGTGAAAATGCCCGAAGCCCTGGGTGGCGGTGGCGAAACAAAACGCGGCTTTGAACCCCGTGTGATCGAAGGATCCAAACCAAGCCGGCCTTCTGGTGCGATTGATTTGGATACGGGCGATATTGGCACTGTCAAAATGATGGGACGAATTGCAGCAGGTGTGCCCATTTCAGCCATCGCCGATTACAGCCGCGACATTCCGGTGCCTGGCAACATGTTGGGCGGCAAAGGCGAACACTATGCCTTGGAAGTCAAAGGCGATTCCATGATCGATGCAGGCATCAACGACGGGGATGTCGTGGTGATCCGCGAAACCCATGACGCGATGAACGGTGAAATTGTTGTGGCCGTTGTGGAAAACGAAGAAGCCACGCTGAAACGGTTGCGCAAGAACGGCGATTCCATCGCATTGGAAGCGGCCAACCCGGCCTATGAAACGCGTGTGTTCCGCAAAGACCAAGTGGAAGTGCGCGGCAAGTTGGTGGGTTTGATCCGGACTTATTGATCCCGAAGCCACCCTTCGCGACGCACAAAGCGATCATTCCAAAGACGACGGCCCGACACTGATCGGGCCGTTTGCCATTGCAGGGCCCCGTTCGGCAACAGATATCCCGCTTGGCTGCCTGTGCGCGACAAGATGCGCAGATCAATGACATCGCATCGGCTGGGCTTCACCCATTTGGCCACCACCATGGGAATGGCGGTGCAATCAGGGTCCCCCGCAGGCACATCCTTCACGACGGTTACGAATGTTTTTGCGGGTTTCCTGCCATGGGCCAGCTTTTGGAATGCGGCGTCCCCATCGTTTTCCAACCAAACCCGTGCCACAAACCCCTGCCCCTTTTCCTTTGAAATGTGGCGCCCTTTGCTGGTCATGGTTCCCACCAGGTTTCCTGAATCCGCGATCAAAACATCAGGCCTGGGTGTCATGATCCATATGGTGACACCGACCCCCAAAACTGCACAACCGATCAATCGGGACCACCCCAACAAAAGTAAGGCGGCCACAAACCCAATGGCCACTATCGGCAAAACGCCAACCGACGGGGCTTTGATTAAGGTGAATGACCCGTCCCAGGCCACAACGGTTTCGGCCACAGCCATGATCCACCGCAGCCCCTGATCCGCAACCCACAGACCAACGCCTTCTAACCCAAAGGGAAGCCCTACCAAAGCCAGCAACATGCCTGGCATGACCACCATGCCCATCAAAGGAACCGCAAACACATTGGCCACGATCCCATAATGCGGCAGCATGTTGAAATGTGCGGCGGCAAAAGGGGCTGTTGCCATGCCGGCAAAGGCCGCACTGGCAATGGAATAAACCACCCAACGCACAGGCGCTGGCAACCGGGCCACACCCGTTTTTTGCAACCAGCCAAAGCCGACAATCAGCGCGCATGTGGCGGCAAAGGACATTTGAAACCCAGGCGACAGCAAGGCTTGGGGCCGTATTAACAAGACAATCCACATTGCAACGGCCAAGGCCCGCAAATTCAACGCCCGACGCCCCAATAAGATGGCCAAGAACGCAACGGCGGCCATGGCAAACGCCCGTTCTGTTGCAATGCTTTGACCTGAAAGAACCAAATACCCAGCCCCAGCAGCCAGCGCGGCCACTGCTGCCATGGGTTTCACCAACCCCGCTATGTTTAATCGCATGTGAAGGGCCAAGACCGCCCGAACACAAAAGAAAATGATCGCCGTCAACAGCCCCATGTGCAGACCCGAGATCGCCAGCAAATGAGCCAAGTTCGCCTTGCGCAAGGTATCTTGAGTGGCGTCTTGTAAACCGTGACGCAGGCCAACTGAAATCGCCACCGCAACCCCTGCGGTTTGTTCTGGCATGCGAGACATCAACCCATCTGCAATTTTATGCCGCAACGCTTCTGTTCTCGCGCTTAAGGGCAATACTTGGGGATGTTCCCACAAAACAGGCGGCGCACGCGCGTATCCCACAGCCCCCAGTTTCAAAAACCAAGCGTGGCGTTGAAAATCAAACCCGCCAGGTTCCGCTGGTGCGGGTGGCGGGGACAAATGGGCGGTAACCTGAATGGTTTGGCCGATTTCAGGGGCCCAATCCCCTGCCCGGGCCAATGAAACACGCACCTGCGTGGGCCGTGCGCCTGTGACACCGGGCAAATGAACATTTCTTAACCAAAGGCGCATGTTCCCTGAACCGGAAACATCCCTGGCATAAACAACCCCCTGTACGGGGCCGTAGTGTCTTTTTTGAAGAACCGGTTCGGCGACCCATTGTGCCTGAACCGCGGCCCAAACCAGCCCCAACCCCACCAAAACCAAGACATTCGCCACGATTGCTGTGTACCCACCGCGCCATGCACCAAACGCGCCGCACAAAACCACTGCGCACAAAACGCAAAGGGCCATCAGCGCGCTTGGTTCGAATTTCAAACCGAAATAGAGGCCAATGCCCGCTGCAAAAAAGATCGGGGCCCAAACAAACCGCCGGGTCACCTGGCGGATCAGTCCCGCCGCAATGTGGTCCAACAGCTGCACTTGTATCCGCCCCCGAAAGCCGCGTAGTGAAGCGCTCTAAATGCCGCTGAAATTCTTGCCGAAAGGTTAACTTTGATGACCGACACCGTGATTACACGCTTTGCCCCCTCGCCCACGGGCACCCTGCACATCGGCGGCGCACGCACAGCCTTGTTCAATTGGCTGTTCGCACGGGCAAATGGCGGTCAATTTCTGCTGCGTATTGAAGACACAGATAAAGCCCGTTCCACGCCCGAGGCCACCCAAGCGATTTTCAATGGAATGGAATGGTTGGGCCTGGATCACGACGGGGATGCCATCAGCCAAGCAAGCCGCGCAGATCGCCATGCCCAAGTGGCACAAGATATGTTGGCATCGGGTCATGCATATAAGTGCTTTGCCACACCAGAAGAAATCACAGCATTTCGCGATGCCGCCAAAGAAGAAAAGCGATCAACCCTATTTTTGTCGCCCTGGCGTGACGCAGATCCCAGCACATTCCCAGACGCGCCATTTGTTGTCCGCCTGAAGGCCCCACGCGACGGCGTGACGGTCATCAAAGATAAGGTCCAAGGCGACGTCACCATTCGCAATGACCAGTTGGACGACATGGTTTTGCTGCGTTCCGACGGCACACCCGTTTACATGTTGGCCGTGGTGGTGGATGACCATGACATGGGTGTGACCCATGTAATCCGCGGTGACGATCACCTCAACAATGCAGCCCGCCAAATGCAGATTTACCATGCAATGGGTTGGGACTTGCCGACTTATGCTCATATCCCGCTGATCCATGGCCCAGACGGCAAGAAAATGTCCAAACGCCATGGCGCCACGGGCGTCGAAGAATACCAAGCCTTGGGGTATCCAGCCGCTGGCATGCGCAATTATCTGGCCCGCTTGGGCTGGAGCCACGGCGATGACGAATTTTTCACTGATGCCCAGGCCAAAGATTGGTTTGGCCTAGAGGGCATTGGAAAAAGCCCCGCGCGGTTTGATTTTAAGAAACTGGAAAACCTGTGCGGTCAACATATCGCAGTGATGGAAGATGCCGATATGGTGCGTGAAATCGAAAATTTCCTTGCTGCGACCGCACAACCCGCCCTTTCACCCGAAAAAGTGAGCGGATTGAATACCGCTGCATACTGTTTGAAAGAACGCGCCAAGACCTTCCCGGAACTTATTGAAAAAGCTGCATTTATTCTCAAAAATCGCCCACTAAAACCAGACGAAAAAGCGGCCAAATCCTTGACCGATGAGGCCAAATCGCTGCTGGGCGAATTGACGCCGCACCTGCAAAATGTTAGCTGGACGCGAGACGCGCTGGAAGCAGAAATGGCATCCTTCGCCGAAGCAAATGGTACCAAATTTGGTAAGCTGGCGGCCCCCTTGCGGGCCGTTCTTGCCGGGGCGGCAGTGACACCCAGTGTCTTTGACATGATGTTGGTGTTGGGTCGGGATGAAACCATTGCACGGATGAAGGATTTTGGTGCCACCTGATCCAGCCGCAGACCAGAGCGCGCTTAACGCGCCCGAACGATGATGGGGAAACTATGTCAGACCAAAAAACCAAATCCGCCACACTGACCATTGATGGTGAATCCTATGATTTGCCGATGTACTCCCCTTCAGCGGGGCCGGATGTGGTGGATGTGCGCAAATTGTACGCGCAAGCCAAGGTCTTTACATATGATCCCGGTTTTACGTCCACAGCCGCCTGTGACAGCACCATTACGTTCATCGACGGTGGCAAGGGCGAGCTTTTGCACCGCGGCTATCCGATCGATCAATTGGCTGAAAAAAGCCACTACTTAGAAGTTTGCTACCTGCTGCTTTACGGTGAACTGCCGGGCGCCAAGCAATTGGAAGATTTCGAAAGCCTGGTGACATACCACACCATGTTGCACGAACAGATGATGATGTTTTTCCGTGGTTTCCGCCGCGATGCCCACCCCATGGCGATCATGACCGGCGTGGTTGGTGCGATGTCTGCGTTTTACCATGACAGCACCGATGTGGATGATCCCCATGAACGTGAAGTGGCCACGATCCGCTTGATTGCAAAAATGCCCACCATTGCGGCGTTGGCATACAAGTTCTCGATTGGCCAACCTTTTGTGTACCCACGCAATGATCTGGACTATGCATCCAATTTCTTGCGGATGTGTTTTGCTGTTCCGGCCGAAGATTATGAAGTGAACCCGATCCTGAGCCGCGCGATGGATCGAATTTTCACACTTCATGCCGATCACGAACAAAACGCATCGACATCAACTGTGCGGTTGGCATCATCTTCCGGCGCAAATCCTTTCGCGTGTATTGCCGCCGGGATTGCTTGTCTTTGGGGCCCTGCCCACGGCGGTGCGAACCAAGCTTGTTTGGAAATGCTGCGTGAAATTGGAACTGCGGACCGGATCCCAGAATATATCGCACGCGCCAAAGACAAGAGCGATCCGTTCCGTCTGATGGGCTTTGGCCACCGCGTTTATAAGAACTTTGATCCCCGTGCGAAGGTTCTAAAAGAATCCGCGGACGAAGTTTTGGAACTGCTGGGCATTGAAAACAACCCGACCTTGCAAGTGGCAAAAGAATTGGAAAAAGCTGCGCTGGCGGATGAATACTTTGCATCCAAAAAGCTGTTCCCGAACGTAGACTTTTATTCCGGCATTATTCTTGAAGCGATGGGCTTCCCGACATCGATGTTCACACCCATCTTTGCGGTGTCCCGGACAGTGGGCTGGATTTCCCAGTGGAAAGAAATGATCAGCGATCCAGCGATGAAAATTGGCCGCCCACGTCAGTTGTATACTGGGGAAACAATGCGCGATTACGTGGACATCGAAAAGCGCTGAGCCTTTGAAAACCTTAACAAATTGTTAAATTTTCATCCGAATCACAGTCGATTGTTTCCAAATCCGGACCACTGACGGCCCGGTTTGGGCGGCTGAACCTGTGGTATTGGTGGCATTCGCGGGGAAATTCGCGCAGTTTTCCGCTCATGCGGGAAAATTGGGCAACAACTTGTTGAAAGCTGGGCGCGCAAAAGGTTAGTTTGCATTAACGAGTGAACGTATTGGAGTTTATGACGTGGAAATGATGCTGATCCTGCCCTGGTTATTGGGTTCGGGCGTCACCACCGCAGCGATAGGCGATGAAGAGGCCGAGGTCAGCAATGACCAGATGGTCCAAGACCTGTCGACTGACGGCGCGTCAGACTTGGGCGTAACTGGTGATTTGATCCAAGACTATGTCTCCTCCGAAACGGTGCTGGCTTACGAAGACAGCGGCGAAACCGTAGCGCAGTGGCAAGATGTTGTGATCGGCTTTGATGGCGATGACGAACTTGCAGGCGGCGTGGCAGCCGACGTTCTTGATGAATCCTTTGACGCAATCGCTGACGACATCGAAACGTTCGTTTCTGAGTTAGATGATGTCGAACTGGATGCCGCTGATTTTGCGATCGATTTAGCACCTGCCAAAGATTTGTGGGCCCAGATTGATGCGCTGACGTCAAAGGGCACATCGCAACTTGTAGAAACTGTTGCGGATGAATTGGACACGTTGTTTGCAGAAACGTTCGAAGAAATTGTTTCCGCACCTGTGTCTGATGTCGCTGGCGTAATGCAGTCAAATGCGTTTGCTGGTGCCACAACAGCGGAACCCGTTGAACAGACCGTTACGCAATTTGTAGCGCCTCTGTTGTCCGAAACCGTTGAAACAGCTGCCGAAACATTGGCCGAAGCTGAAGTTGTTGTCGAAGACAACGTGGGCATCGCCCAGGCTGGCGAAAACGTTGTGGCGAATGCTGACGATGTTGATGAAGCGGTAGACACTGTTGAAGACACACCCGTTTACGCGGAATTGTCTGAAACTTTGGAAGTTCTGTACGACACTTTTGACGCCAACCCTTTCGCTGAAGCCCAAGCAACTGCGCAAGCGGCTGCGGACATATTGTCAGATTCCACTACGGATCTTGGTGCATCTTTGGAAGCACAAGTGGCATCGGCCATTGCATCTGGTGACACAGAAACCTTGGAAGTGATCCGGAACTTTGTCGCCGGTGAAGATGCGATCATGGTGGAGTACACCGGCGATACTGAGCCTGTTGTCAGCGTTGAAAACGATGGTGATGGCAATGCGCGTATCGTTGTGGATGGCCGTCAGGTGGCTGTTGTGGCAGCTGCTGCTGCCATGGTGACATCCCAAGATATCCAAGCCGTGCGCGTGGATGGCGGTGCCGACCAGCGGGCATAAACCGCTTTCATTTAATCCGAGATTTTGACGTAAGGCCGCTAGTGTTTAGCGGCCTTCAAATTTTGGCAAACGTTTGTCCACAAAGGCGCTGACACCTTCTTGGAAATCATGGGTGGTGCCGCATTCCCCTTGGAACGTTGCTTCATGGTCCAATTGCGTATTGCGATCCGTTTCAAAAGACGCCCGCACGGCCGTTTTGATCTTCTGATAAGCGATGGTTGGTCCTTGGGCCAAAGTCACAGCCCGTGATGTCCAGGTGTTTTCAAACTCAGCATCCGGCACGGCTTCCCAAATCATCCCCATTTCATCCGCGTCTTGTGCCGTGATCTTTTCTGCGAACAGTGCCGCCCCCATGGCTTTGGCCAACCCAACATTCCGGGGCAAAATATGCGTGCCCCCAGCATCAGGCATCAGGCCAATGCGTGTGAACGCCTGCAGGAAATAAGCGCTATGGGCCGCGACAACCACATCGGCGGACAAAGCCAGATTGCACCCAGCGCCCGCTGCGGCCCCATTTACCGCCGCAATGGTGGGCACTGGGCAGTTGGAAATCGCATCCATGATCGGGCGATATTCATCGCGCAGCAATCGCTCCAGATCAATGTTGGATGCATCTGTTTGATTGCCAAAATCTTGACCCGAACAAAAAGCCCGACCCGCGCCTGTCAAAACCAAAGCACGCGCGCCATCTTTTGGGGCTTGGGGCAAGATATATTGCAATTCAGCACGCATTTGCGTGTTCATGGCGTTCAGTTGTTTGGGCCGATTAAGGGTCACCACGGCAACACCATCGGTCAGATTGTAAGAAATGGTTTCAAACTTCATGGCGCTCCGGTCCCTTTTCATCCCCGCGTGCCAACAATTCTTGCAATGCGGCTTCTTCTTGGGGCGTCAAAGGCACCCCGTCTGATCTGGGTTTGGCAGCCTTGGCCACCAACCACAAGCCCAGCACTGTGACCAAAAACAAGACAGGCCCTGCCAACCACAACACCAGATTCGCGCCACGCCCATTGGGCCGCAGCAAAACATATTCGCCGTAACGGGTTACGACAAAGTCCACCACTTCAGTATCGGTGTCGCCGGCCAAAAGCCTGTCGCGCACAAGGACACGCAAAGTTTGGGCGATGTCCGCATTGGATTCATCGATACTTTCGTTGCGGCACTGCAAGCAGCGCAAGCTTTGCGAAATGCTGCGTGCGCGTTCTTCCAATATGGGATCATCAAGCACTTCGCTGGGTTCCACAGCAAACGATGCACCAGCCAGCACAATGGCGGCAAGAAAGGTCAGAAACTTCATGGCTTGCGCCCCGCACCCGCAGCCACCCGGTGACGACGATCCAGTAAACTCAACAGTGCCCCAAGCGCCATGATGATCGCCCCGGCCCAGATCCAATTGGCGAAAGGTTTGATAAAACTGCGCACCGCCCAGCCCCCACCCGCCTGTGCATCCCCAATCACCACGTAAATGTCGCGCATAACGCCGTTAAAAATGGCCGCTTCGGTGGTGGGCATGCCCGCCACTGGATAAAATCTTTTTTCTGCGAAGATGGGCGCACGGGGATTTGCGCCGTCAAACACCACAAAGGTCGCTTTCTCTGACAAGAAGTTGGGGCCTTGCACGTTTTCAACAGATCGCAATTCAAGGCCAATGCCCCCAAAGGACACCCTTTCCCCGATTTGCATAACGCGGACATCTTCCACTTCCCAGGCGGTCAGCGCGGCCACAGCAAATATGGTAATGCCCAATCCAGCGTGGGCAGTGGCTTTGCCCCAATCCGCCAATGGAAGCCGCGTCAGTCGTGACCAGCGCCCGGCAGCCCGGGTGAACACTTCCGTGGCCGCCCCCGCCACCAACCAAACCCCCAAAGCCAAACCAATGGGCCCCAACAAGGAATTGTTTGTTTGGATGGACCACGCCAAGCCCATAAACGCCAGCGCCAAAACCAAGGCCGGCACAAGGCGGCGCATGGTTTTGCCCAATGTCGCGCGCTTCCAGGGAATTGCGGACCCAACGGGCAGTATCACCGCCAAGGCCACCATAAAGGGCGTAAAAGCCGCATCAAAAAAGGGCGGCCCAACGGACAAGCGTCGATCAAAGATCATTTCCGCCACCAAGGGCCAGATGGTTCCCACGAACACAACAAAGCAAGACACAGCCAGCAGAACGTTATTAGCCACAAGCGCGCTTTCCCGGCTGACCAAGGAAAACACACCGCGCGTTTCCAGCGCCGATGCCCGCCATGCAAACAAAACCAACGCCCCCCCCACAAAAGCGCACAGGATAATCAAAATCCAAACGCCACGCTCTGGGTCGTTGGCGAAAGCGTGCACAGAGGTCAAAACCCCCGATCGCACAATGAATGTGCCCACCAATGAAAACCCAAACGCCAAGATTGCCAAAAGAATGGTCCAGGCTTTCAACAATTCGCGTTTTTCCACCACGATGGAGGAATGCAACAGGGCCGCTGCGATCAACCACGGCATGAAGCTGGCGTTTTCAACAGGGTCCCAAAACCAAAAGCCGCCCCAACCCAGTTCATAATATGCCCACCAACTGCCCAACGCGATCCCAATGGTCAGAAACAACCAAGCTGCCAATGTCCATGGACGCACCCATCGGCCCCAGGCGGCATCGACGCGCGCTTCCAAAAGGGCCGCAACGGCAAAGGAAAACGTAACGGAAAGGCCGACATACCCCAAATACAAAAATGGTGGATGAAACGCCAAGCCGGGATCTTGCAGCAAAGGGTTCAGCCCCGCCCCGTCAAAAGGCGGCACCGGCAACCGTTCAAAGGGGTTCGATGTCCACAGGATAAAGGCCAAAAACGCCGCCGTAACTGCGCTTTGGACCCCCAAAACGCGCGCGCGTAAAGTGGTGGGCAAAGCACGGCCCAACAGCGCCACGGCAGCGGCAAAAGCCGTCAGGATAAGAACCCACAACAACAAAGACCCTTCGTGGTTCCCCCAAACACCCGCAACCTTATACAACATGGGCTTTAAGGTATGGGAATTCACCGCAACGATCCGCAACGAAAAGTCAGAGGTGACAAAGGCCTGGGTCAAAACGCCAAAGGCAAACAGCACCAATGCCGCCTGCCCCAAGGCGGCCACAGCGCCCAATTCCATCCAAGTCCGGCGCGCCAGGCTGGCCCCCATTAGGGGCACGACGCACCCCAAGACGGCCAAAAAGAAGGCCAGTGTCAGGCCAAAGTGCGCAGTTTCAATCCACATACCCTGCGATATATCCTGCATCGCCGCAGGTGCAAACGACAAGCGTTGCGCGAAAGGTCACATCACCGCGCGTCAGCCACGATTGCGCTTCCAACGGTGCCAATCATCAAGGGCGGCGTTTTCCATAACGGGTGGGTGAAAATCTTCCTGAACTGTCCCGGGTTTATCCTTTTTCAGGGCGCTTGCCCCCACCACAAGTGATCGTTGAAATTCTTGCGCTTTCACTTGATGGCGTGCGCCAAAATAAAAGCTGACCACAGCCCCCAAAAGCCACCAAAGCGGCTCGGGAACGGCGGACAATCCCACCATCCGTTCACTGAACCATACAGGGTCCACCATGGCCGTGGTCAACAATGCCA
Source organism: Planktomarina sp. (assembly GCA_020629775.1). Lineage (GTDB taxonomy): Bacteria > Pseudomonadota > Alphaproteobacteria > Rhodobacterales > Rhodobacteraceae > Planktomarina. The sequence goes on along the minus strand of JAHDCP010000009.1, from coordinate 18,150 downwards.
ATGTCCCCAATGCCATGGCTGGGCGGGGCAAACGGTTGACGCCATCAATAAACCGATCAAAAACACCGCGTCTTTCGTGCCGAAATTCAGCAGCGAACTGCATCAATGCTGCGGAATGTGCATCGGCCGCCCGCACTGCGGACCCTTCTGCATTTTCGCGAAAAACCTCTGCTATGTCTGTGATATCGGTGCGCCCGCCGCCGAAAATGAATCCAAATATACGGTCAACTATGCCCATGATGCTGTCCTTTTGCGGTGATCCGCGGAACTGAAATGATACTTTTCGGCCATGAATTCTTCTGCACGACGGATCCACCCGCCTTTACCACCGTCCCTGCGCTTTGCGTATTTGCGGCTTTTGGGGCGTTTGTCCGCCAAACGGTAATAGTAGTTTCGCCGCGCAATTCCGTAAGCATCAACAAAGTGGTGGGGTGCTGCTTGCATGGCCTGGTCAGCCGCAGCTTTGGTGGCGGGGCCCAGTTGGCCATCCACCGCCAACGATGCGCCCATATCATTCAACAACGATTGTAAAATCCGAACAGCATGGCTGCCAGCATTGACATACATGTCAAAAACAGACGCCTGCACCCCACCCGGCAAATCCGCGATGCCAGGTTTTTCAAAGTAATGCCGAATGAAAATGTCCACAGCTTGGGGGCGGGTCAATCGGCGCACGTCATTGATGTCGACGTCACCGTCTTGGTCCACATCAACGCCCAAACGCCGCATTGTTCCGATGGTCACGCCAAAGTTGGTCGCCCCACCCGGATCATCGGGATCGTTTACGAACCCGCCTTCGCGTTGGACGATATCTTCTGCAATTTGCCTGACGCTGTGCATGGGGCATCCTCGCTTCAGTGGTTTGAAAGCGAAGATGCCGGGCCCAAACTAATGGGGTGTTAATCAACCGTTCGGTGCTTGGTAAACGCCTTGTTCTTTCAAAGAATCGATCACTTCAGCAGGCATGTAAGTTTCATCGTGTTTGGCCAAAAGTTCTGTCGCCAAAAACACACCGTTTTCATATCGGCCCGTGGCGACTGTACCTTGCCCTTCTTCAAACAAATCCGGCGGTATATCATCACCGACGTAGTGAACCGGCACGCTTGCGCCGCCGTCTGTTACCGCAAAAAAGAACCGCACACCCACATCGGGCTTTATGCTGTCTTCCACCACCAAACCGCCCATGCGGAACACTTCAGTGGCAGCGGGCGGGTTGTCCAAAACTTGGCTGGGGGATCGGAACAGATTTATTCCGTCACGCAAAGCATACCCCACCAAGGCCGTGGTCAGCACCAAACACACCAATGACAAAACGACAATTTGTATGCGCCGTTTCTTTTTCAGCCCATGCATTACGGGAACACCGGGGCGGCCATAAGGCCCGTGGTTTCCCCCAACCCCAGCATTAAGTTCGCATTTTGCAATGCCTGACCTGATGATCCTTTGGTCAGGTTGTCCAACGCCGCAATCACCACAGCGCGCCCTGGAATTCGATCTGCCACAACGCCGATGTGGCAAAAGTTAGAACCGCGCACGTGACGTGTGCTGGGGTGTTCCCCAAAAGGCAGCACTTCCAAGAACGGTTCATCAGCATAGGCCGCTTCAAACGTTTTGTGGATCGTTTGCGCATCGCCTTGCACATAAACGGTACCCAAAATGCCCCGGTTCGCAGGGATCAAATGCGGTGTGAACTGAACTTTCACATCGCGTCCCGCAATAGCGGAAAATTCTTGGTCGAATTCGCCCAAGTGGCGGTGTGTTCCCCCCACAGCATAGGCGTGGCCGCCTTCAGACAATTCCGCGTGCAGCAGGTTTTCTTTCAATGACCGCCCTGCCCCAGATACCCCGGTTTTCAGATCGATGATGATCGAATCCAGATCAATAACCCCGGCTTCAATCAACGGGCGTAAGGCAAACTGGCCGGTGGCCGCGTTGCACCCCGTTCCAGCCACCAATCGCGCATTTGCAATGTCATCGCGGTAAAATTCGGTAAGGCCGTAAACGGCTGTCTTTTGCAGATCCAATGCGTCGTGTTCTTTGCCGTACCATTTCGCATAACTAGCCGTATCCCGCAGACGAAAATCGGCGGACAAATCCACCACTTTCACCGTGTCAGGCAATGTTTTGATTACGGCTTGGGATGTGGCGTGCGGCAAACCGCAAAACACCAAATCCACAACGCTGAAGTCGATGGCATCGATTTTTTGCAAAACGGGCAAATCCAGATGCCGCAAATGCGGGAACACTGCGCCCATGGGTTGCCCGGCTTTACGGTCTGCAGACAAGGCGACAATTCGCATTTCAGGGTGACCATCGATCAGTCGCACAAGTTCTGCACCTGTGTATCCGCTTGCCCCTAAAATTGCGATATTCTTGGCCATGTCTGCCTCCATTTCTGTGGCAGATATGGACCCCTGGGCTTGGGAATTCAACGGCACTTATGCCCTTTCGAAAACCACACCGCGTTTAAGAAATTGTGTGGCCCGGGCGGACACCTTATCAGGATCCCCCGTTGTCAAAAACTTGGAGACTTTACCCTCGCCAACTTTTTCCGGGTGCCGGTCCAAATAGTCCGCCAAGCTTTCCGCCACCAAATTGGCCTGGGAATACACTTTCACATCTGCACCCAACGCTGCCTGAAACACATCTGCCATCAGGGGATAATGCGTGCACCCCAAGATCGCCGCGTGGGGTTTGGGCATCTTTCGCAGCAAGGCATCGACATGGGATTTCACCAATGCCTCTGCCAAGATCATGTCACCATCTTCAATGGCATCCACCAAACCGCCGCAGGCTTGGGCTTCCACGTCCACGCCAATGGCGCGAAAGGCAAGTTCACGTTGAAAGGCGCGGCTGGCAACAGTGGCTGGGGTCGCAAATAAGGCCACATGGTTCACGGCCACCTCGCGCGGTGGGGAGTTGTCGCCCCACTTTCGTTCGCTTAACGCTTCGATCATCGGAACAAAAACCCCCAACACACGCTTGCCTTGCGGCACCCAGGATTCTTGCATCCGGCGCAACGCAGCTGCAGACGCAGTGTTACAGGCCAAGACCACCAAGTCGCATCCGTGATCCCAAAAATTTTCCACCGCTTGGGTGGTCAGCCGATACACCTCGTCCTCAGAACGCACGCCATAAGGCGCGTTGGCGTTGTCCCCTAGATAGACAAAATCCAAGTCCGGAAGCCGGGCGGTTGCTGCGTCCAGAACGGTGAGCCCGCCCAATCCGCTGTCAAAAATTCCAACGGCCATGGCTTATCCTTTGCTCCGGTTTGAAAAATCATATCCCATCATGTCGGGACATGTTCCGTCTGGGTTAAGCTTATAAGTTTCGCGCCGCAAAAAGGCCATCACATCTTGGGCCGTCCCCAAGTGCGCAAGCCTTGCCCGTTCAATCGGGCGGCCCACCACAATATCCACGGTCTGATCGGTTTTTTTGCGGAATTCACGGATCAACAGCCCCAATCGCAGACTGCTGTGCAGATGACTGGCCATTTGAAACAGCCGCGAATTGCCACCGCAGAAGTAAATCGGCACCACTGTGGCATCGCTTTTCATGACCATTTTGGATGTGAACGTCCGCCAACTGGGATCCATAGGGCGCCCGTTCATCGCCTTGGCCGATGTGGACACGGTGCCGCCCGGGAAAATGCCCACAGCGCCGCCGCACTTCAGGTAATCCAAAGCATCTTTGCGGGTTTGCATGTTTTGGCGCAGACCATCTTTGGTATCGTCAAAGGAAATGGGCAAGATCGCTTTGTTCACCGCCTCAGCGCGTTGAAAAACGCTGTGCGCCACAATGCGAAAATCACCGCGCACTTGGGACAAAATTTGCCCCATCATCAGACCGTCCAATATGCCAAAGGGATGGTTGGCCACCAAAACCAAGGGACCCTGCGCTGGGATGTCCGCCAAAAATCCCCCCACAACATTCAAGGCCAGGCCATACCTGTCGCACATGACCTGCCAAAAATCCTGGCCCATGTTGATTTGGCGATCATACCCTTCGGCGCGCTTAATCAAACCCATGCGGCCACTGGCATTTTCCATCAACCGGATGAAACCTTTGCCCGTGCGCGTTTGCGCAGAACTGGCATAGCTGACCTCGCGGGCCGCGCAAGCATTGTGTCTTTGATCCATGGGGGTCATGTCTGCAAAATCGAAGCCCTTTTCAAGCCGTCAAAGGCCGCTGTCATAAAAGTTTCACCCGGCTTGAACCAAAGTCTTTTTGGCCGGTTCAGCAAGTTGCGCCAACATGTCCATTCGTTCGATTTCAGTGCGTTTCATAGCCGCCATTTTGACCGGCCCAAATCCACGGATACGGTCCGGCAACGCAGCGAATGCGGCCCATTCATCGTGTCTGCTTGGGTCATACTCTTGGGCAATAAGCTTCATATCCCTCTGATATTGCTTAATTAGGTTCCGTTCATACTTTCGTTCTTTGGTGTATCCAAAGATATCAAAAGGGGTTCCCCGCAAAAACCGCAGACGCGCCAAAACAGGCGTAAACGCCAAAAATGCGGACCCAAAAGTGCGTTTTTGCGGACGACCATCCGGTCCTTTGCGGGACAACAACGGCGGTGCCAGGTGGTATTTCAACTTGTAATCACCGTCGAAGACTTCTGCCGCTTGGGCTCGGGTTTTGCGCAGCAAGCGCGCGACTTCGTATTCGTCCTTATACGTCAGCAGCTTTGTCAATGACGCAGCCATAACGTCAGCCAAGGGGTGTTCTTCCAGCCCGGCCATGGCCTTTGCAAAGATCTTGGGCCGTTTGCTGCCATATGCTGCCAACAGGTCCCGCTGCGCTGTGCTGGCGGAATTGGCGTGTAAGGGCGTTGGCGGGGTTAATAGACGTTGCGCCCCTTCTGGGCTGGCCTGAAAATACCGACCCAACCGAAACGCCTGCTGGTTTTCTGCGATTTTGGCCCCATTCAGGGCGATGGCGCGCAAAATGGACTCCTCAGAAATGGGCAACAGACCGGCTTGGAACCCTGCACCAAACAAAATCATATTTGCATAAACGCTGTCGCCCAAGGCCTTTTCGGCCAGTTGGGTTGCATCCAAGAACGACACCTGATCCCCAATCACACCGCGCAACGCCGCTTCAAGATCTTGCCCAGGAATGCGGAATTCACGGTCACGGGCAAAATCCCCCGTGATCATTTCAAACCGGTTCACCACCGCGCGTGATCTGTTTGTGGACAGCAAAGCAGTGGTGTCACGTTGACCCGATACCACCAAATCCCCCCCGATCAGTGCATCACATTCGCCAATGGCCACGCGTATGGCACTGATGTCGCTGGGGCTTTCGGCAAGACGGCAGTGAATGTGCACGGCCCCGCCTTTTTGCGCCAGGCCAGCCATTTCCATCATGCCAGCGCCTTTGCCATCCAAATGGGCCGCCATGGCCAAAACGGCCCCGATGGTCACAACACCCGTGCCCCCAACCCCGGTGATCACCACATTGTGGGTGCCATCAATGGGTTTAACGTCGGGGCCCGGCAGTTCGGGAATATCAATATCAACGCCCGACTTTTGCTTAAGCCCACCGCCTTCGACGGTCACAAAAGACGGACAGAATCCCTTCACACAACTGAAGTCTTTGTTGCACGATGACTGGTCAATTTGGCGCTTGCGGCCCAGGGGCGTGTCCAAAGGCAGGATCGAAACACAATTCGATTGCACCCCGCAATCCCCACATCCTTCGCAAATATCAGGGTTGATAAAGACGCGTTTTTTGGGGTCTGGAAATGCATCACGTTTGCGGCGGCGGCGTTTTTCGGCAGCGCAGGTTTGCGCATAGACAATGACCGAAACGCCAGTGGTGCCTGCCATTTTGGTCTGCACCGCGTCTAAATCAGCCCTGGGATGCACATTGACCCCAGCGGGCAAAGCTTTGCGGTTGGGCGCTTCTTTTTCGTCATGGACCAAAGCAATGTTTTGCACGCCCAAGGCTTTGACTTCAGCGCAAATCTTTTCTGCCGTCAGGCCCCCGTCATTGCGCTGACCACCTGTCATCGCAACAGCGTCATTGAACAGAATTTTGTAGGTGATGGTGGTATCAGACAAAAGCGCGGCCCGAATGGCCTGCACCCCAGAATGGTTATACGTCCCGTCGCCCAAGTTTTGGAACACATGCCCGGTGTGCGAAAACGGTGCTTCGCCGATCCAGTTCGCCCCTTCACCGCCCATGTGCGTGAAACCAATGGTTTCGCGATCCATCCATTGCACCATGTAATGGCAGCCGATCCCGGCATAGGCGCGGCTGCCGTCCGGCACTTTGGTGGAGGAATTGTGCGGACAACCCGAACAGAAATATGGGATGCGTTTGGCCAGGTCAGGCGTGGGATCGTTGGAAAGACTGGTGCCCAAGGCGGCCAAAGCGGCGCTCAATTGTTCTGAACCGCGCCCTTCAGCTTCCAAAACTTGCCCCAGTTTTTGGGCGATCCCCACGGGTTCCAACGCATAAGCATCCGGGAATAACACTTGCCCATCCAGCCCGCGCCCGCCAATCACCCGAACATGACCGCGGTCATTGAATAGAACGTCTTTGATTTGGGCTTCGATCAGCTTGCGCTTTTCTTCCACCACCACAATCAAATCCAACCCATCGGCCCATTCCAAGAACCCTTTGGTTTCCAAAGGCCAGGTCATCGCCACCTTATATGTGCTGACCCCAAGCAATTCCGCGCGCGTGTCGTCAATGCCCAGCAGGCTCATGGCATGGGTCAAATCCAGCCAGTTCTTGCCGGCCGCCACAAATCCAATTTTAGCCCCGGCCCGCCCCATCATGCGCCGATCCAGCTTATTTTCGTATGCAAACGCCTCCACCGCGCGGCGCTTATAATCGATCATCCGGGCTTCTTGGTCTTGCGGGGTGTCCATCAACCGGATGTTCAAGCCGCCGGGCGGCATGGCAAAATCAGGGGTTTTGAACGACATTCGGAACGGATCCCCGTTTACCACTGATGTCGCCTCTACTGTGTCCTTCAAACACTTTAGCCCCGTCCAAACCCCAGCAAATCGCGATAAGGCGTATCCTGTCAGGCCAAGATCTAAAATTTCTTGTACGCCCGCCGGGGACAACACAGGGATATAACTGTCCAGCATCGTAAATTCGGATTGGTGCAAGGACGTCGAACTTTCCCCGGTATGGTCATCCCCCAAAGCAGCCAATACCCCGCCATTGGGGGACGTGCCCGCAAAATTCGCGTGGCGGAAAACATCCCCAGATCGGTCAACGCCCGGCCCTTTGCCGTACCAAAGGCCAAAAACGCCGTCGAATTTGCCTTCGCCGCGCAGTTCTGCTTGTTGGGTGCCCCACAAAGCAGTGGCGGCCAAATCTTCGTTCAAGCCTTCTTGGAACGTGACATTCGCTTCATCAAGCGCGCGTTTTGCACGCTGCATTTGGAAATCCACAGCCCCCAAGGGTGATCCACGGTACCCGGTGACATAGCCACCTGTGTTCAAACCATCCGCTTTATCGCGGGCCGATTGCATCAACATCAATCGTACAAGCGCTTGGGTTCCGTTCAACAGGACAGTGTTCACAGACAAATCTGTACGGTCGTTCAGTGAAATGACGTGTTTTGACACGAATTCCCCTCCGGTTTTGCTTGATATTAGGTCATAAATACTGACCTAACAACAAAAAACGTCATGACTGTTCTCAACGATCATGCAACCATAAGATTAATCAGGCACGACGAGGTCCAAAATGGATTGGGACAAACTTCGAATATTTCACGCTGTGGCCGACGCGGGGTCTTTGACCCACGCGGGCGATACGCTGCACCTTTCGCAATCCGCGGTGTCACGCCAAGTGCGCGCCTTGGAAGAAAGCCTGGACGCCACATTGTTCCACCGCCACGCCCGCGGCTTGATTCTGACCGAACAAGGTGAATTGTTGTTTGAAGCCACCCGCGCCATGGCCAAACGGTTGGACGCCGCTGCCGCGCGCATTCGTGACAGTGAAGACAGGGTCTTCGGCGAGTTGCGTGTCACCACCACCATTGGGTTCGGCACACTTTGGTTGGCCCCCCGCCTGACGTCGCTTTATGACAAGTACCCGAATTTGAACGTGGACCTGCGATTGGAAGAACGGGTCCTTGACCTGCCCATGCGCGAAGCGGATGTGGCCATTCGGATGAAAGAACCGTCCCAAGCTGATCTGATCCGCAAACGCCTAATGTCAGTGCGCATGCGATTGTACGCGTCCCCTGAATATTTGGCAGAACGCGGCACGCCCGAAACAGGCGCCGACTTGGCCGGGCACCGTTTGATCTGTCAAAACCCTGATATGCCGCAAGTTAACGCGGCTGTGGCGTTGTCAAAGTCTTTGATTACCCAAGATGTCGGCTCACTTTTAACGGTGAATAACTATTTTGGTGTTTTACAGGGCGTGATTCACAACCTTGGTATTGGCATCTTGCCTGACTATGTCACCCATGACTTCCCGGATCTTGTACGTGTTATGCCCGACATCGACAGTGCAGAAGTGCCCGTTTTCTTGGCCTATCCAGAAGAATTGCGCCACTCCAAACGCATCGCGGCGTTTCGTGATTTTGTACAAGACGAAATCATTGCGCGGCGGAGGTTGGAACGCGAGGCCGCAGCCGCCGCCACTTAAGGCATGCATAAAATGCATGGCGGGTATGCTGTTTTTATTACCCCCAAAACCTTGTTTGGTGCACTCAAGCCTCCTATCTCACAATCATCGGAAGGCGGCGCTTTCGCGACGCTCCGATACCTCCCTGTTGGACTTCGCCGGGCCTTGTGCCCGGCATTTTTTTTGCCTTCTGGAATCCTGCATTTTTTCACCCCATGGGTTGGCCCTTTGGCGATTTCTTTGTAACAGACGTCGCAGATGGGGGATCTTTCATTGCAAGAACCAGAAATTACCGCCGCGTTGATTGAAGCGCACGGATTGAAGTCGGACGAATACGACCGAATTCTAGAAATCATGGGCCGCACGCCAACCTTTACGGAGTTGGGCATTTTTTCGGCCATGTGGAACGAACACTGTTCTTACAAATCTTCCAAGAAGTGGCTGCGCACCCTGCCCACCGAAGGCCCGCAAGTTATTTGTGGTCCCGGTGAAAACGCAGGCGTGGTGGATATTGGCGATGGCCAAGCGGTCATCTTCAAAATGGAAAGCCACAACCACCCCAGTTACATCGAACCCTACCAAGGGGCGGCCACAGGTGTTGGGGGCATTTTGCGTGACGTGTTTACTATGGGCGCACGGCCCATTGCAGCGATGAATTCCCTGTCGTTTGGGGAACCGGATCATCCAAAAACCAAAACTTTGGTGCACGGTGTCGTGGCCGGTGTGGGCGGTTACGGCAACTGCTTTGGCGTTCCCACCGTTGGCGGCGAAGTGCGCTTTGACGCGGCCTACAACGGCAACTGTTTGGTGAATGCGTTTGCCGCAGGCATCGCCGACACAGACGCTATCTTCTATTCCGCCGCGTCGGGCGTTGGACGCCCCGTGGTGTATTTGGGTGCGAAAACGGGCCGTGACGGTGTGGGCGGGGCCACCATGGCCAGCGCAGAATTTGATGACACTATCGAAGAAAAGCGCCCCACCGTTCAAGTGGGTGATCCCTTCACCGAAAAACGCTTGATGGAAGCCACGTTGGAATTGATGCAAACGGGCGCTGTGATTTCGATCCAAGACATGGGGGCCGCTGGGCTGACGTGTTCTGCTGTGGAAATGGGTGACAAAGGTGGTTTGGGGGTGCGTTTGATCTTGGATCAAGTGCCCCAGCGCGAAGATAACATGACCGCCTATGAAATGATGCTGTCGGAATCCCAGGAACGGATGTTGATGGTGTTGGATCCCGCCCTGGAAGACGCCGCCCGCGCGGTGTTCGAAAAATGGGATTTGGATTTTGCCATCGTGGGCGAAACCATCGCCGAAGATCGATTCTTGATTGAACACAAAGGCAAAGTGGTGGCCGATTTGCCGCTGGCCACGTTGTCCGGGTCGGCCCCTGAATATGACCGCCCTTGGGTCGAACCAGAAGCGCCGGCGGAATTGGCTGATGTTCCGCAGATTGATCCCATTGATGGGTTGCGCGCCCTGTTGGCCAGCCCGAATTACGCGGCCAAGCAATGGGTTTACGAACAATATGACAGCCAAGTTATGGCCGATACATTGCGCGCACCGGGCCAAGGGGCCGGAATGGTGCGGGTGCACGGCACCAACAAAGCGGTGGCGTTCACATCTGACGTGACCCCGCGCTATGTCTCGGCCGATGCATTTGAAGGCGGCAAGCAAGCTGTTGCAGAAGCGTATCGGAACCTGATTTCTGTGGGGGCCAAACCCCTGGCCACCACCGACAACATGAATTTCGGCAATCCTGAAAAGCCCGAAATTATGGGTCAATTTGTCATGGCAATCAAAGGGATAGGCGAAGCAGTTAAAGCTTTGGATATGCCCATCGTGTCGGGCAACGTGTCGCTTTACAATGAAACCGACGGCGCACCGATCCTGCCAACCCCCACCATTGGGGCCGTGGGCTTGGTGGAAGATTTGGAAAACCGCATCTGCGATGTGGCCCGTGATGGCCATGTTTTGTTGTTGATCGGTGAAACTGAAGGGCATTTGGGCCAAAGTGCTTTGTTGGCAGAAGTGTTTAACCGCGTTGAAGGCACCCCACCCGCAGTCGATCTGCAGGCAGAAGCCCGCCATGGTGAATTCATCAGATCCCACACAGACTGGATCAAATCCTGCACGGATGTGTCCGATGGTGGCATCGCCATGGCTGCATTCGAAATGGCCGAAGCCGGCAACGTTGGGCTGACCTTAGACAGCGACGACACGGCGTTTTTGTTCGGTGAAGACCAAGGACGGTATTTGGTGGCTTGTAACTTCGACATGGCCGAAGCGTTGATGGGCGCGGCCCACCGTGACGGCGTGCCTTTGCAGTCCATCGGCAGTTTTAGCGGTGATCAAGTGAAGATGGGTCGGTCATCTGCCCCATTGGCCGATCTGGTGGACACCTATCGGTCGTCTTTCGAAGCAACGGTCACGTAAACCGCCCTCTTGCAGGTGGCTTTTGTCATCCTTAGGTTAGTGTGAATAACGAACGGAACCGCATCTATGCCCATGGCCGCCCCAGAAATTGAAGCTTTGCTGCGTGAAAGCTTCCCCGACGCGCAAATTACCGTGACCGGTGACGATGGGGTTCATATGGCCGCGCGCGTTTTGGACGCTGGATTTGCAGGCAAAAGCCGCGTGGCCCAGCATCGCGCGGTTTATGCCGCACTTAAAGGTAAGATGGATGGGTCAAACGGCGATTTACACGCCCTTGCCCTCACAACAGGCACGCCGGACTAGTCCGCACTTCATAACAAGGAACTTTCCATGTCCGCAGAAGATCACATCAAAGAAACCATCGGCGCCCACGACGTTGTTTTGTTCATGAAAGGGACAAAACAAATGCCCCAGTGCGGATTTTCAAGCCAGGTGGCCGGCATCTTGAATTACATGGGCGTGATTTATCACGATGTGAACGTTCTTTCCGATGACGCCGTGCGCCAAGGGATCAAAGATTTTTCCGATTGGCCCACCATTCCACAGCTTTACCTTAAAGGTGAGTTTGTGGGCGGGTGCGATATTATCCGTGACATGACCTTGTCAGGCGAATTTGACACGATGCTGACGGAAAACGGCATCGGGTTTGACGCCGAAGCCGCCGATAAAATCCGCGAAGCGAACGCTTAAGCGCCGCCCGCCAGGGCTTCGGCCCTGGTGACCAACGCCGATAATTCGTCCAATTCAACCGCAGGCGCGCCACCTTCGCGCGCCTTAAGGGCTGCTATTTCGGCCTGGGCCTGGCGCAGTTCTTCTTCAGCGGCCAGAGTTTTGTCCGCCAACATCAACCCAGACATCAGCAACATCCGCGCTTCGGGCAATTGACCAATTTGATCAATCAGCGCCACAGACTGGGTGTTCAACATATCAGCAGCGGCGTTCAAAAATCCTTCTTGGCCTTCTTGGCAAGCCACAGTGAAGGGACGGCCCCCAACATTCACGACGATCTCAGGCATCTGCATCCATCTCCTGCACAAGGGGACCCAAAGCCACCAGCAAGGCGGCCACTTCGGCTTGTTCTGTTTGGCGATCCGCCCGCATCGCGGCCAATTCAGCGTGCAAAGCAGCGTCGCCTGCATCGCCGCTTTCGAGCGCGGCATTGGCTTTCACCAAAGATGCGTTGGCGGCCCGCATTTCAGCCAAGCCCCGTTCCAACGCCATAATCGCTGTTTTTTGTTTGCTGTCTTCGGCTTGCAATGCAGCGGCCTGTTCGCGCAGTTGATCCAGCTCAGCCGTGTCGCTTGGGGCTGGCGCAACGGGCGCGCCCGCATCCGCTGCATCGGCAGTAATTCGCCGTTCCAGCGCATCCAGCGCTTGCGCGAGACGCGCCTGCAAAGATTCTATGTCTGACATACCTGACCGCCCCTCTTAACTTCGACCTGCAACTTGTTGAGAATATGTGATTCGTGCTTCATTAAGCCAAGTGTATGGCATCCCTGACCCAGGTTCCAAGGTCGTGTTTGCTTGAACTTCCCCCTTAGCTTGTTAGGAAGGCCGCAACGCACCCCTTGCCAAGAAGGAAGACCACAGTGGACCTGAAAGCCCTGGCCGCCCAAAATCCAGATCACTGGCGCAAAGCTGCCGCCATTCGCGCCCTCACATTGGACGCCGTAGCCGCCGCCAATTCCGGACACTCCGGCATGGCCATGGGCATGGCCGATGTGGCGACTGTTCTGTTTGAAAAGCATTTGAAGTTCTATGCCGCTGAACCAAACTGGCCTGACCGGGATCGGTTCATCTTGTCTGCCGGTCACGGGTCCATGTTGATCTATTCGCTGCTGCACTTGACCGGCTATGAAGATATGACTTTGGATCAAGTGAAGAACTTCCGCCAATGGGGTGCCATCACTGCAGGTCACCCAGAATACGGCCATGCCATGGGCGTTGAAACCACCACGGGTCCATTGGGACAGGGCATTGCAAATTCTGTGGGCTTTGCCATTGCAGAAGAAAGCCTGCGCGCACGCTTCGGCAAACCGCTTCAAAACCACTATACATATGTCATTGCCGGTGACGGATGCCTGATGGAAGGCGTCAGCCAAGAGGCCATCGGCCTGGCTGGTCGTCAGGAACTGTCGAAGTTGATTGTTTTGTGGGACGACAACAACATCACCATCGACGGCACGGTTGATATCGCCGATCGCACAGATCAATTGATGCGTTTCAAAGCATCTGGTTGGCACGTGCAAGACATCGATGGTCACGATCCCGCAGCCATCAACGCGGCGCTGATTGCGGCGCAAAACAGCGGCAAACCCTCCATGATTGCGTGCAAAACGCACATCGCTTTGGGCCACGCGGCCCAAGACACGTCCAAAGGCCACGGCGCGCTGACAGACCCAGATCAATTGAAAGCGGCGAAGGCAGCTTATGGTTGGGACTACGGTGCGTTTGAAATTCCGTCGGATGTGGCCGACGCATGGAAAGCCATCGGCGCACGCGGGGCGGACGAATATGCCGCTTGGGCCGATCGTCTGGCAAATTCTGCCAAATCCAAACGTGTTAAGTTCGAAGACGCGTTTTCCGGCGAATTGCCCAAAAAGCTGACCAACACCATTCGCAATATGAAGCGTGACCTGGCAGAATCCATGCCCAAGGTTGCCACACGCAAAGCGTCTGAAAACGCTTTGGTGGCCATCAATCCAGTATTGCCCACCACCATGGGTGGGTCCGCTGATTTGACCGGGTCCAACAACACGAAGACACCTGACATGGGTGTTTTCACACCTGAAGATCGGTCTGGTCGGTACATCCATTTCGGCATCCGGGAACACGGCATGGCTGCTGCCATGAACGGGATGATGTTGCATGGCGGCATCCGGCCTTACGGTGGCACGTTCATGTGCTTTACCGATTATGCCCGTGGATCCATGCGGTTGTCTGCATTGATGGGAATTCCAGTGGTGTATGTGATGACCCACGATTCCATCGGTCTTGGCGAAGATGGCCCGACCCACCAACCCGTAGAACACTTGGCATTGAACCGTGCCACCCCCAACACTTTGGTATTCCGCCCTGCAGATTCGGCGGAAACAGCGGAAGCCTGGGAAGTGGCCTTGCAGCAAACCAACACGCCGTCCGTGATGGCGCTGTCCCGCCAGTCGGTCCCTGCCCTGCGCGACACATACAAAGGTGCAAACCTTGTGTCGCAAGGCGCATACGTGCTGGCCGAAAGTGAAGGCAAACGCCAAGTGATCTTGATGGCCACAGGCACCGAAGTGTCCGTTGCCATGGAAGCCCGTGAAAAACTGCAAGCGCAAGGGATCGGCACGCGCGTTGTGTCCATGCCATGTATGGAGCTGTTTGCGGCCCAGCCCGAAGCATACCGCCGCAAGGTTTTGCCAAGCGGTGCTGTGCGGATCGCTGTGGAAGCTGGCGTGCGCCAAGGGTGGGACCAGTGGCTGCTGGGCGAACGGGGCCGCGATGCAAAAGCGGGCTTTATCGGCATGAACAGCTTCGGCGCATCAGCGCCCGCAGAACGCTTGTACGAAGAATTCGGGATCACCGCAGACGCCACGGCCGCATTGGCGCAAGAGCTGCTTTAACCCTGAAAATGCCAATCTGTGTTAGCGCGAACCGTTAATGTTTTCGCTAACACACTGATTTCTATCACTTTCTGTTCTTTCTTTCGTCATGTTTGGTTGGTACGCCACCCCTGACAAAGGTGGGAGCAGACACATGACTGTCAAAGTAGCAATTAATGGTTTCGGCCGAATTGGCCGTTGTACCCTGTCACACATTGCCGAAAGTGCGCGCAATGACGTTGAAGTGGTGAAGATCAACGCCACTGGCCCGATTGAGACCAACGCCCACCTGATCAAATACGATTCTGTCCACGGCCGCTTCGGCGGCGAGGTCAAAATCGACGGCAACACGATGGATCTGGGCCGCGGCCCGATCGAAGTGTTTTCCACTTACGACCCCAAAGAACTGGACTGGTCCGGCGTTGATGTGGTGTTGGAATGCACTGGCAAATTCAACGACGGTCACAAATCTGCTGTGCACTTGGAACAAGGTGCCAAGAAAGTTCTGATTTCGGCCCCAGCCAAGAACGTTGACCGCACAGTTGTATATGGGGTGAACCACCGCGATATGCTGGCCAATGACCGGATGGTGTCCAACGGATCGTGCACCACCAACTGCTTGGCCCCCATGGCCAAAGTGTTGAACGATGCCATCGGCATCGAACGTGGCATCATGACAACCATTCACAGCTACACCGGTGACCAACCCACATTGGACCGCCGCCACAGCGATTTGTATCGCGCGCGCGCAGCAGCCATGGCCATGATCCCCACATCCACAGGTGCCGCCAAAGCGCTGAAGGAAGTGTTGCCCGAACTGGAAGGTCGCTTGGACGGCAGCGCATTGCGTGTGCCAACCCCCAACGTATCAGCGGTGGATTTGACCTTTGAAGCGCAGAAATCTGTAACTGTTGAAGACGTAAATGCTTTGATGGCAGAAGCGGCTGCAAACCAAATGGCGTCTGTGTTGGCTTACGATCCGGAACCAAAAGTTTCGATCGATTTTAACCACACTGCAGAATCTTGCATCTTTGCCCCTGACCAAACCAAAGTAATCGGTGGTAAGACCGTGCGCGTCTTGGCATGGTATGACAACGAATGGGGTTTCTCCTGCCGTATGGCAGACGTGGCAGCACGGATGGGGCAGCTCCTTCACTGATAGGGAGTTGTCATGTCGGACCGCGTTGCATTAATCGTTGGCATTCTGATCACTGGCATCGTTTTGTACGATGTTATTTTCCGCGACTCCGCTGAAATCATTTTCTTGGCCCGCAAAGGTATGGGCCTGATCGAGTGGCTGGCCTTCTGGCGGTGAAAATGCGCTGAAGCCTTGTGACTGTCCGTCAAATATGTTAGCGCCAACACAACACTTATTTCGGGAGCGTTGGCATGGCTGTAACTGTTGCTATCAATGGATTTGGTCGGATTGGCCGCAATGTTTTGCGGGCCATCTTGGAAAGCGGACGCACCGATATTGAAGTGGTGGCCATCAATGATCTGGGCCCGGTGGAATCAAACGCGCATCTTTTGAAATACGACAGTGTGCACGGACGTGCCCCGTTTGATGTTGTGGTCAAAGGCGACACCATTGATGTGGGCCGTGGCCCCATGCGTGTCACCGCCATGCGCAACCCGGCTGATTTGCCATGGTCAGACGTTGACGTTGTCTTGGAATGCACCGGTATTTTCCGCAGCAAAGAACAGTGCCACGCCCACCTGGAAAACGGATCGTCCCGCGTTTTGATTTCTGCACCCGGCAAAGGCGTGGACAACACCATTGTTTACGGCGTGAACCATGACAGCCTGAAAAAAGACGATTTGGTGGTATCCAACGCGTCATGCACCACCAACTGCTTGGCCCCTGTTGCAAAGGTGTTGAACGATAATTTGGGCATCAAACGCGGCCTGATGACCACGATCCACAGCTACACCGGTGACCAACCCACGTTGGACCGCTTGCATTCAGACCTGTACCGCGCCCGCGCGGCTGCCATGTCCATGATCCCCACCACCACTGGGGCGGCTAAAGCTGTAAGCCTGGTGTTGCCAGAACTGGACGGCAAGTTGGACGGCGTGGCCATCCGCGTGCCCACCCCGAACGTATCCGTGGTGGATTTAACGTTTGAAGCCGGGCGCAGCACGACGAAAGAAGAAATCACCCAGATGATGCGCGATGCGGCCATTGGTCCATTGAAGGGCATTTTGGCCGTCACCGATGAAAAGCTGGTCAGCCAAGATTTCAACCACGACCCCCATTCATCCACCTTCGCCAGCGATCAAACGCTGATCATGGAAGGCGATATGGTGCGCGTTCTCAGCTGGTATGACAACGAATGGGGCTTCTCCAACCGCATGTGCGACACTGCCGTCGCCATGGGAAAACTGATCTGAAGCGTTAAGCCTTAAACCGATCCAGCAATGCTTTGTGAACGGCGGGCGTGACAAACTTTGACACGTCCCCGTCCAACCGCGCGATTTCCTTCACCAGCTTGGACGCGATGGCTTGGAATTGTGCTTCTGCCATCAAGAACACGGTTTCGATGGAATCGTCCAACTGACGGTTCATCCCCACCATCTGATATTCATATTCAAAATCTGCCACGGCCCGCAAACCGCGAATAAGGATGGTGGCCCCGACGTCGTGGGCACAATCAATCAACAGGTTTTCAAACGGATGCACGTCAATGATGGTGCCCGTTTCTTCCGCCAAACGGTCCGTTTCTGCGCGGACCATGGCCACGCGTTCTTCCAACGAAAACATCGGCCCTTTGTCACGGTTGATGGCAACGCCAATCACCAAACGATCCACCAAAGCACAGCTGCGCCGGATGATATCGATATGTCCCAATGTCATGGGATCAAAGGTTCCGGGATAAAGACCAGTGCGCATCGTGGGCCTCCAAAGTGTTTCGTCGAGTGTTGAGAAAGGTTGTGACCAAGATCAACCCCGACTGCAACGTGAATTGGTGCTTTATTCTGCCGCCGGCCCCCGCTACTCACTTGGGAAAGTACTCGGAGGGTTCCATGCAAGAGCTAACACATTACATCAATGGCGCGCACGTCAAAGGCACATCTGGCCGTTTTGCAGACGTCTTCAATCCTGCTACTGGCGAAGTTCAGGCGAAAGTGCCACTGGCCAATGGCGCGGAAATGGATGCAGCCGTGGCCGCCGCCGCCGCCGCGCAACCCGCATGGGCCGCAGTGAACCCCCAACGCCGCGCGCGCGTGATGATGAAATTCGTCGATCTGTTGAACCGCGACATGGACAAACTGGCCGAAGCCCTGTCCCGCGAACACGGCAAAACCATTCCAGATGCCAAAGGCGACGTGATCCGCGGCCTGGAAGTGGCCGAATACTGTATCGCCGCGCCCCAAATGTTGAAGGGTGAATACACAGATTCCGCCGGCCCTGGCATCGACATGTTTTCCATGCGCCAAGCCTTGGGGGTCACGGCGGGCATCACCCCGTTTAACTTCCCCGCCATGATCCCCATGTGGATGTTCGCGCCCGCCATCGTCTGCGGCA
>JAHDCP010000093.1 GCA_020629775.1 Planktomarina sp. | reverse complement strand
GTTCATGGCGCAATCGGTGCGCAAGGGGCCAAAGCCCGCGTGCATTTCTGCGGTGATGGACCGGGCCAAGCCGCGCAACACAGGGTCTGCGGGCCACATGGCGCGGTGGTCTTCGGCCAGGGTTTCCGCCATGGCCAGGGTGTCATAAACCACGGCTCCTTGGGGCGTGGTCATGGCGGGCACTTGCCGGGCCGGGGCCACCTCCGCCAAATCTTCCAACAGCGTGCCTTCGTACAGGCCCGCATATTGCGGGCGCATGGGGATATCGAAGGCTTTGAACAAAAGCCAACCGCGCATGGACCAACTGGAATAGGTGCGGTCGCCGTAAAAGAGTGTGTGTGTCATGGGGGGGATGTTAGCCCCAGGATGGCCGTTTCGCCAAATTCAATTCTGTGACGCGCCCATCACGGGACCTGATTGATCACCTGTGCCCGCCATGCGCCGTTTTCGCGCACCAGGTGGGTCAGGCTCAGGTTGTCAATCTTTTGGGCCAGGACCGTGTGGGCGGACACATCCAGCGCCCGTTGGACTTGGGTCAAAATCGCGCCAAAATGGGCCACGGCAATGATGGTGTCGTGGGTGTCCAGCAATGTATCAATGGCCGCGCTGACCCGGGCTGCGGATTGGTTCCAACTTTCCCCACCAGGGGCCGCCACATCGCCAGGAGTTTCCCAGTACGCGCGGGACAGATCAGGGTGGCTGGCGGCAACATCAGACCAATGCTGGCCATCCCATTCGCCAAAATCAAATTCGCGCAATCCAAATTCATCCGCCAAGCGGGTTTGGCTGGGGGCCACGGCGCTGGCTGTATCGCGCGCGCGGATCAAATCACTGGACACGCATACGGCGTCTTGTGGCAGCCAGGATGCCACACGGGCAATGGCGGCCGTATCAGACAAATCTGCCGGGATATCGCGCCACCCGGTAAAGGCCTTGGCGTGGGTCGGGCCATGGCGGACCCAGTACACAGATTTCATTTCAACACCTGGGGCAATCCGGCGGTGACACACAAAACACTGTCGGCTTGGGCCGCCAACCGGGCGTTCAAGCGCCCCTGCAGTTTGGTAAAGCGGCGGGCCATAGCGTTGGCTGGGACACCGCCCAACCCCACTTCATTGCTGACCACCACCACAGGCGACGCGCAGGATTTTAGGGCGGCCAACAGGGCATCTGTTGCGGCGTCAGTATCTGCGTCGGCCATCATCACATTGGTCAGCCACATGGTGGCGCAATCCAGCAAAACGCATGTGCCGCCGGGGATGCTGGCCAGGGTTTGTGCCACATCCAAAGGGGTTTCATGGGTGGTCCAATCGGGGCCGCGGTCGGATTTGTGGTCTTCGATTTTGGCGCGCATTTCATCGTCATACGCTTGGGCGGTGGCGATGTAGTGGCGTGGCAAACCAGCCGCCACCAACAGATTTTCAGCGACAAAAGATTTTCCAGAACTGACCCCACCTAGGACGACTGTCAGGGCGGGCAATGATTTTTCTGACATTGTTTGTGATCCATTCCTGGGGACCAGACGTAACAATCACAAAAGAACAAGCAAGACCAGTCAAGACATAGGGGAAATGACCATGGCCTTAGATGCTTTGTATGACCGTACACTCAGCCGCACCGCGATGAAGGCGGAACTGCTGGATGCAGAAACGGAATTGGCCCTGGCGTATGCCTGGCGGGACCAACGCGACGAAGCTGCCCTTCACCGACTGATCACGGCATACATGCGTTTGGCCATTTCCATGGCAGCGAAATTCAAGCGCTATGGTGCGCCCATGAATGACCTGATCCAGGAAGCTGGTTTGGGCTTGATGAAAGCCGCAGAAAAGTTTGACCCGGATCGGGGTGTTCGGTTTTCCACATACGCGGTGTGGTGGATCAAAGCGTCGGTCCAAGATTACGTGATGCGCAACTGGTCATTGGTGCGCACCGGGTCCACGTCTTCGCAAAAATCACTGTTCTTCAACTTGCGCCGGGTGCAAGCCCGCCTGGAACGCGAAGCCGCTTCCGTTGGGGAAGTGCTGGACCGTCACCAAATGCGCCAGATGATCGCCATGGAAGTGGGCGTGCCCTTGCACGATGTGGAAATGATGGAAGGCCGGTTGTCAGGCTCTGATTATTCGTTGAACGCCACCCAATCCACCGAAGACGAAGGTCGTGAATGGATTGATGCGCTGGAAGATGAATCTGACCAAGCCGCCGACCACGTGGAACGTGACCACGATCTGGAACAATTGCGCCACTGGTTGGTGCAAGCCATGTCTGGATTGAACGACCGCGAACAATTCATTGTCCGTGAACGCAAGTTGATTGATAAGCCCCGCACGTTGGAAAGCCTGGGCAAGGAACTGGGCCTGTCCAAAGAACGTGTGCGCCAGTTGGAAGCGGCGGCTTTTGGCAAAATGCGCAAAGCGTTGGAAACCGATGCAACCGAGGTCACAACGTTCTTTGCATAACGCCCATGCAACATCCGGGCCTTGAACGCAGCCCTTGCGGTGCGTAGGTCTGTGTCATGGACGGAAAAAAAGTACTTTTGATAATCGCGGGCGGTATCGCTGCCTTTAAGGCGCTGGATGTGATCCGGCGCCTGCGGGAACGGGGCGTGTCGGTGACCCCTGTGTTGACGAAATCCGCAAAGGAATTTGTGACGCCGCTGTCGGTATCGGCATTGTCGGCAGCCAAGGTCTATTCTGATCTGTTCGATCTGACGGACGAAGCTGAAATGGGGCACATCGAATTGTCCCGGTCGGCAGATTTGGTGTGCGTTGTGCCCGCCACCGCCGATCTGATGGCCAAAATGGCCCACGGTTTGGCCGATGATCTGGCCTCCACCCTTTTGCTGGCCACAGACACCCCTGTCATGATCGCGCCTGCCATGAATGTGCGCATGTGGGATCACCCGGCGACCCAGCGCAATTTGGCCACCCTTGTGGGGGATGGCGTAACGGTTGTGGGGCCTGTGGAAGGGCCCATGGCCTGCGGTGAATTTGGTCCGGGGCGTATGTCTGATGTTGCAGATATTGTGGAGGCCATCGCCGCGCATTTCGCGGATGGCCCCTTGGCGGGTAAATCTGTCCTGGTAACATCAGGCCCCACCCATGAACCCATTGATCCGGTGCGATACATCGCCAACCGGTCTTCGGGGGCCCAAGGCACTGCTTTGGCGGTGGCCCTGCGGGATTTAGGGGCTGACGTTCATTTTGTAACCGGCCCGGCCGATGTGCCGCCGCCCCCAGGTGTGAAGGTGTATCCTGTGCAAACCGCGCAAGAAATGTTGGACCAGGTCCAAGATTTGTTGCCCGTAGACGCCGCAGTATGCGCGGCGGCCGTTGCCGATTGGCGCGTGGTGGGGGCCAGCGACGAAAAGATAAAGAAAGATGGCGATGGCACCTTGCCCACGCTGAACTTTGCAGAAAATCCAGATATCTTGGCCACCATCAGCCAAGGCAAAAAGCGCCCATCCCTGGTGGTGGGGTTTGCGGCTGAAACTGAAAAAGTGATCGAACACGCCACCGCCAAACGCGCCCGCAAGGGCTGTGATTGGATAGTGGCCAATGACGTGTCCCCCGAAACCGGGATCATGGGCGGGGATCGCAATACCGTGACGGTGATTGATGCAAAGGGCGCAGAAGCCTGGGATGATATGCCCAAAGCAGACGTGGCCCGCCGGTTGGCGGCCCGCATCGCGGATGCGTTGGGATGACGGTCACGGTTCAGTTCCAATGGCTGCCTGGGGCAGACACCACCGTTGCGCTGCCCAGCTATGAAACGCCCGGGTCCGCCGGTGCAGATGTGCGGGCCAATTTGGAAGACAAAGCCGCCATTGTGGTCCCCGCAGGGGGGCGGGCTTTGATCCCAACAGGACTGCGGGTTGCCATTCCGGGTGGGTATGAAATGCAGCTGCGCCCCCGGTCCGGGCTAGCGCTGAAGCACGGCATTACCCTGCCCAACAGCCCTGGCACCATCGACAGTGATTACCGTGGCCCGCTGGGGGTAATCTTGATCAACTTAGGGACCGACGCGTTTACTGTGAACCACGGGGACCGGATTGCCCAAGCGGTGATCGCCCCGGTGACCCAAGCAAACTTTGCCTTGGCGGATACGTTGGATGAAACTGACCGCGGTGCCGGTGGGTTTGGATCCACAGGAACAACCTGAATGATTTTAGTGTTTTCCATGGCTGCAGCGTTATGGGGGATCGGGGCAGCCATGGGGGCGCCCCGCCAGCAGCGGTTTATCATGCTGGGGGTGCTGTTTGCGGCCCTGTGCGTGATCCATCTGACGCTGCCGGACACCCATCCGTTGCGATTGAACACGGGTGGGTCTTTGGGCCTGTGGATTTTGTTGGCGGCCTTTGGCGCAATCGGTTTCGGTTATCGCTTTGTCCTGCGCCGGCTTGTGGCCAGCAAAGAACCGAACGAGGTGGAACCGCCGTTGGACCCCGCCAAACTGTCAGACGCAGAACTGGACCGCTATGCCCGCCATATCGTGTTGCACGATATCGGCGGTGTGGGTCAAACCCGCCTGAAACGTGCACGGGTTCTGGTGATTGGGGCGGGGGGCTTGGGCAGCCCTGCACTGATGTATCTGGCCGCATCTGGCGTCGGCACCTTGGGGGTGATTGACGATGACACCGTGGATGTGTCCAATTTCCAACGCCAAATTTTGCACCAAGACGCAGATTTGGGACGCCCCAAGGTGGCCTCTGCCGTTGATAATCTGACGCGCTTGAATCCGTTTGTAACAGTGCGCCCGTATCACCGCCGCCTGACAGCCGATATCGCCAAGGACTTGATCGCGGATTACGATTTGGTTTTGGATGGGTCGGACAATTTTGAAACCCGCCAAACCGTTAATGCCGCCTGCGTGGCGCTGGGTGTGCCCCTGGTGGCAGGTGGCTTATCCCAATGGGAAGGAACCGTCACGGTCCTGGCCCAACCGGATGGGCCATGCCTGACCTGTGCGTTTCCAACACCGCCATCCCAGCGCGATGCCGCCAGCTGTGCGGAAACCGGGGTGTTTGCGCCATTGCCAGGCGTCATCGGCAGTTTTATGGCCGCAGAAGCCGTGAAACTGTTGGTCAAAAGTGGCACGCCCCTGGCTGGGCGCATGCTGATCTATGATGCCCGCGATGCCATGACCCGCACGCTGAATATTCCAAAACGACCCGATTGCCCCACCTGTGGAGGACCCAAATGAACTTGCTTGCCCCTTGGACCATGCCCTTTGATTTGCCGCCCTTTGGGCAGTTTTCGGACGA
Source organism: Planktomarina sp. (assembly GCA_020629775.1). Lineage (GTDB taxonomy): Bacteria > Pseudomonadota > Alphaproteobacteria > Rhodobacterales > Rhodobacteraceae > Planktomarina. The sequence continues at coordinate 4,713 of JAHDCP010000093.1, read as the reverse complement.
CGATTTTGCACCCGCCTTGGATCAATCCATCGCTGATGCCCGTGCCGCCATGGATGCCGTGGCCGCAAACCAAGACCCGCCCACCTTTGAAAACGTGATCGAGGCCATGGAAACGGCCGAACGCCCCATGGGGCGGGTGGCATCCTTGTTTTTCATCCTGGCGGGGGCCGACAGTTCCGATAAGCGCGAAGATTTGCAGCGCGAATTTTCGCCAAAGTTTGCCAAGTACAGTGCTGATATTGCGGGCAACAAAGCCCTGTTCGCGCGGATTGATGCCCTGTGGCAGGCGCGCGCAGACCACGACTTAAGCCCCGAACAGGAACGGGTGTTGATGTTGTCACGGCGCGGATTTGTGCGGGCGGGGGCGCAGTTGCAGGGCGCACAAGCGGATCGGCTGAAAGCCATCATGGAACGCCTGGCCCATTTGGGCACATCGTTTTCGCAGAACTTGCTGGGGGATGAACGCGATTGGTTCATGGAATTGGCAGAAGGGGACTTGGACGGCTTGCCCGATTTTGTGGTGCAAACGGCCCGGGCTGCGGGGCAGGAAAAGGGGTTGGATGGCCCGGTGGTGACCTTGTCACGGTCCTTGATCGTGCCGTTCTTGCAGTTTTCCACCCGCAGGGATCTGCGTGAAAAAGCGTATAACGCCTGGACCGCCCGCGGTGCCAATGGCGGGGATCGGGACAATATTGCCATCGCCAAGGAAACCCTGGCGTTGCGGGCCGAACGGGCCAATTTGTTGGGATACGACAGTTTTGCAGATTACAAACTGGACACTGAAATGGCCAAGTCCCCGACGCGTGTCCGGGACTTGTTGATGCAAGTTTGGCAACCGGCTGTGGCCACGGCCAACGCGGATGCTGATGTGTTGGCTGGGATGATGGCGGAAGATGGGGTGAACGGCCCCTTGCAGCCTTGGGATTGGCGGCATTACGCAGAAAAGCGCCGCCAAGCTGACCATGATTTGGACGAAGCGGAACTGAAGCCTTATCTGCAATTGGACAACATGATTGCCGCGTCGTTTGACTGCGCCCGCCGCTTGTTCGGGCTGGACTTCGCGCCTGTGGATGTGCCGTTGTATCACGCAGATGCGCGCGCCTGGGAAGTGACCCGGGATGGGCAGCACGTTGCCATTTTCATTGGGGATTATTTTGCGCGCGGGTCCAAACGATCCGGCGCATGGTGCACGGCGTTCCAATCACAGGCACGTAAGCCCGCGGTGCAAGCACCCATTGTTTTGAATGTGTGCAATTTTGCCAAGCCAGCAGACGGCCAAGCGGCGTTGTTGTCCATGGATGATGCACGCACGTTGTTCCACGAATTCGGCCATGCATTGCACCAGATGTTAAGCGACGTGGACTATGCGGCCGTCTCCGGCACATCTGTGGCGCGGGACTTTGTCGAACTGCCCAGCCAGTTGTATGAACACTGGTTAGAAGTGCCCGCAGTTTTGCAAAAATTCGCCGTCCACGCAGATACAGGCCAACCCATGCCCCAAGATTTGTTGGACCGTGTGTTGGGGGCCGCCACGTTTGATATGGGGTTCCAAACGGTGGAATACGTGGCGTCTGCTTTGGTGGATTTGGCTTATCACGAAGGGCCGGTGCCGGATGATATCATGGCCCGTCAGGCGCAGATTTTGGAAAGCATCGGCATGCCAAATGCCATCGGCATGCGCCACGCCACACCGCATTTCGCCCATGTGTTTTCAGGGGATGGATATTCCAGCGGATACTACAGTTACATGTGGTCCGAGGTGATGGACGCAGACGCGTTTGAAAGCTTTGAAGAAGCGGGTGGGGCGTTTGATGCGGACCGCGCGCAGTCCTTGCACGATAACATCTTATCCAAGGGCGGCAGCGAAGACGCGGAAGTTTTGTACACCAAGTTCAGGGGGCGCATGCCCGATGCGGCCGCGTTGCTGCGCAACCGGGGATTGGCGGCTGAATAAAGCGTTTTGTAAAATTGGGGGCAGGCGCTTTTTGCGAAGCGCCGTAATCAGTCGCGGATTTCGTCTGGGTACACACCCCAAAGCGCTGTTTTGGGGGCCCAGCCTTTGAAACCGTCTGCGGAAATGCGGCACCAGGTGGGGCTGCATTCACGCAGCCGGGCCACCACGCCGCCTTCAAAGCGGGCGCGCACTTCGGTGCGCGGGTTCGGCTTTTTGTGCAGTTCCAACATTTCAGGGATCACAATCACCGTGCGGGACCCAGACAGAAGGGCATAATGCACCCATCCGCCAGCGCCGTGCATATCGATGACTTTGCGCCAATGCCCGTGTTCCGCAATCACCTGCAACGGCATGTTGCGGCGTTTGAGAACCCAATCCACACGATGCGACAGGGACGGGCCACGGCGCATGTTGCCTTCGGAGGCTTTCAACGAAACAAAACGCGGAATGGGCAAATTGGTAACCGGCCCTTTGGCCATTTCGGCCGAAATGGGCCCCGCCAAAAACAAAGCGGTCAACAGCGCGCAAAAAAAGTGTTTCATGTCGTGCGGCCCAAACAAATACTGGAATCACAATTGGTCCGGTTCGGCATAGGGCCACAATCCAGCGAAATTGTGCAGCAACTTGGGCAAAATCAGGGCGCGTGCGCCCCGATCCGTTGTTGGGACCTTTGGGTCAGGCCGCCAGTTTCTTCAGTCGCAGTTCATCGCGGGCTTGCGCGCCTGGCATATATGCCTGGCGTTTGTCCAATTCCGGGAAAATCGCCAACAGTTCTTCGGCGACATCCGGTGCACCGCGCAGGGCAGATGCGGTGGGTTGCCAGCTTTCGGATACTGTGCCGTTGCAGAACAGAAGTTCATGATTGTCGAACATGATTTGAATGTATTCCACTTCCCCCACTTCAGGGGCCAAGCGAACGGTGGTGCCGTTACAGAATTCCACCGCGTGCAGCAGGTTATCTTGCGCGCCTTTCAATTGGGCTTTTAATGCTGCAGGCAGGCTGCCCGTGTACATCCGGTGTTTCTGGGACAACAACAAATCGGCTGTGTTGCCGATGGTGCCTTTTTTGAACAAAACGGGCGTGGCCACGCCGACAGCCGCCATCTTGCGGCGGTACACAAAGCGCACCGGCTGATATCCATTGTCCAAAGTGCGCACCATGTCGCCTGGTTGCAGATCGCCCGCGTTTACAGGGCCACGGTCTGTTTCGATGGGCATGTCAGGGGTGAAACACGGTGGGGCCGCAGGACACGCGGTTTGTTCGTTGTCCTGATCGACGTCTTGGATGCTGTTGGCTTTTTGTGAATTCACGCTCAAAGCAATGAACTGACTTATTTCCACATTGCCCATAGAGTCAGAGGGCAAATAGTAGGTGTTGCCGGCATCTGTTGTGATGTAATTCATCAAGAAAATTTCTGGGGCGTTTGCACCGTTGCAGTCGACATAGTCGGCTTTGATACTGCCGGTCTGAACAATGTTTTCGCCGTTAAATACGTTTCCTGTTGAGCCACCAACCGTTGCCACTGGATCACCGTTAGAATCCGCATCCGCATCAAACGCGACGGGATCCAACAGGGTTGCGCCTGTTACGTCGATTGATTGCCCGTTGGTAGGGGATGGGCCAGTTACACAAAAAACGTCAAAAATATTGAAAGTTGGCATGGGTTTCATCCTTAACCGCTGAACAGATAAACTTGATGGATGGTGATAGCGGCAATTCTGGCAACGCAGAGGGGCCATCTGGAATCCCAGCCAAAATGGCGAAAACCCGCTTGTTTTCGGGGTGCATGGGCCATTTTTTGCTGCGCCTTCGGGTGCAACAGACAGTTTCACGCCGCTTTTGGGGCGCCACCAGTTTTACCGCCAACGGGTGAGTCGCGTGCATGTGGTCGCATGGAAAACCCAAACAAGTCGGTTTTGAGACGGTCAGTGTCGGATGGATTTCACGCTATCAGTTGCAGTGCGCTAGGAAGTCTCAAACAAATCTTTCGGGGAATCGTAGGCCATGAAAACGCAAGTAAAAGCCTTGGTGGTGGGCGGCGGTGCCGTCGGAACTGGAATCGCCTATCATCTGGGCAAAGCCGGATGGGACACCATGTTGATCGAACGGGACGAACTGACGTCCGGGTCCACCTGGCACGCGGCGGGTTTGCTGCCGCTGTTCAACATGTCTTACGCCACAACACACATTCACAAATATTCGGTCGATTTTTATAAATCACTGGAAGCCGAAACTGGCTTGAACGCGGGCTTTGCCGTGGTGGGAAACTTGCGCATGGCGCAAACGAAGGAACGCATGGACGAATACATGCTGTACGCGTCCACGGCGGAAACATGTGATGTGCCTTACCGGTTCATGACTCCGGATGAAATTAAGGCGAAATGGCCTTTGATCCGCACCGAAGATTTGGAAGGCGCGATTTACCACGAAACAGACGGCTACATTAACCCCGCTGACGTGACCATGGCCATGGCCAAAGGGGCGCGCCAACACGGTGTCACCATCGAACGTAAGTGGCAGGCGGATGCGTTCCATTGGAACGGGGACGCGTGGGAAGTGACCCTAACAAAGATGGTGGAAAAGGGCGGCAACCTGATCCCATCGGAAGAACAGGTGGTGGTGACAGCCGAACATGTGGTGACAGCTTCTGGCAACCACGCGCAACGCACGGCCAAAATGCTGGGCATCAAAATGCCAGCCATTCCGGTGGAACACCAATTCATCGTCATGGACCAGGACAAAACCCTGGTGGATTGGC
>JAHDCP010000092.1 GCA_020629775.1 Planktomarina sp. | reverse complement strand
GACCTACTGATTACAAATCAGTTGCTCTACCAGCTGAGCTATAGGGGCACTGCGGGCCGTTTAGGGAAAACGTTCGGCGCTTGCAAGCCTCAGTCTTTGGTTCTGGCCAAAAATATTACTGCGCAGGTGGATAAAGCGATAATCAGCAAGGCTGGGACAGAAGCTAGGGCCAGGTTTTCCAAGGTTGCTTGCCCATAGGTGAAGGTTGCCAGCGTCTCAAAACCAAAGGGACGCAAAAGCAGGGTCGCTGGGAGTTCTTTGACAGTATCAACGAACACCAACAACACCGCAGACATCAAACTGGTGCGCATTAACGGTGCAAAAATCCGCAAAATGGTGGCAGTTTGGCCAAGCCCCAAGGTCCGCCCTGCCATTGGCAGAGACCTGGCGATGCCCGCAAATCCGGTTTCTACGGCCCCAATGGCGATCGCCAAAAACCGCACTGTGAAGGCAAGCACCAAAAGACCAATGCCCCCGGTTAACAAAAGCCCCGGATCCACATTCGTGACCTTCAAAATGGTGTCAGCTAAAAAATTGTCGAAGGCGGCCATGGGGATCAGCAAGGCGATCCCAAGAACCGCCCCTGGAACAGCGTAGCCCAGGCTGGAAATGCGCACCATCAGCCGCATCGTGCTGCTTGGTTTTTGCCGCGCCCCATAGACCAACAAGAAGCCCAATGCACAGCAACTTAATGCAGCCACCAATCCCAGGATCGAACTATTGAACAAGGCAGAAACGCCATCACTGGTCAGCGTGAACTGCACTTGCGCAGCGTTATGCAGCAAAAGTGCCAGCGGCACACCAAACCCCAAGGCCAATACCGCCAAACAAACCAACAGCACCGCCACCGCCCAAAGGGGGGAAAGCCCACGCACCGTAACGCGTGCGGTGTGGCGGGCCGAAGAATGGTATCTTGCGCCGGCCCTTTGAAATCGTTCCAGCATCACAAGGGCCAAAACAAAACCCAACAGGCACAGCGAAAGCTGCGCAGCACCACCTGCGTTGTAAGATTCAAGCCAGACAGAAAAGATCCCTGTCGTCAGCGTTTGAACAGCAAAAAATTCGACGGCACCAAAATCGGACAGGGTTTCCATCATTACAATTGCCATGCCCGCCACGATGCCAGGGCGCGCCAAAGGAAGGGAAACTTTCCAAAACGTGGCCCAAGGCCCCAACCCCAAAGATCGGGCCATGTCACGGACATGGGCGGATTGATTGCGAAATGCACTGCGCGCCAGCAGATAAACGTAAGGGTACAGTGTCAATGTAAATACAATTGCCGCGCCGCCAAAGCTTCGCACCTGCGGAAACCAATAATCGGTTGGCGAAGACCAGCCCATCTTTGCACGCAGCGCGGTTTGCAAAGGGCCAGCATATTCAAAGAAATCCACCACCGCAAAAGCCGCGATATAAGCAGGCATCGCGAGGGGTAAAAACAAAACGTACTGCAGCCAGTTTCTGCCTGGAAACCGAAAATGACTTACGCAATACGCCAGACCCGTTCCCAAAACGCCTGAGGCAACACCCACAACGATCATCAGTGCCAAAGTATTTCCCACATAGCGGGGAAGCGATGTGGACAGCAAATGCTGCCAGATCGGGTCGCTGGGGTTGGTGGCCAACCAAATCAAGGACACGATCGGCAAAATAACCAATGCACCAATGGCCACCGCCAGCACAGGCCACCCTGCCCCGTGGAAACGGGCGCGTCGCGGGCGCATCACATGGGTGTCGTTATTGATCATCGGGGCTGGTCCTTGGCCTTCCAATCCGCGTATAGTCGGAATGTTAGGCCGCAGTAAGGGTTGGTTTTATGGAAATCGTCTATCACATCGGGGCGCACTGCACCGACGATGATGCCCTTTTAAAATCGCTTGTGAAGAACCGCCGCCCTTTGGCTGGTGAAGGGATCGCCCTGCCCGGCCCGCCGAAGTATCGTCGCGTGCTGAGCGAAGCGGTGACTGACATGATGCAAGGCAAAGAAATGCGCCACAGCCGCGACAGCCTGTTGGAAGAAATTCTGCCAATGCCAGATGCGCACCGCGTTGCCATGAGCAATCGAAATTTCTTTTGCGTGCCCAATCGAATATTTGAAGGCGGGTCTTTCTATCATTTGGCAGATGCCAAACTGCAGGCATTGGGTGAAATCTTTGCGGAAGACGACATTGAAATCATGCTGGCCATCCGTGACCCGGCTGCATTTATTCCAGCAGCGTTTGCACAATCCAGCGGAACGTCCTTCGAAAGCTTCATGTCCGGCGTGGATCCGGACCTGGTGTCCTGGACAGACCTAATTGACCGCATCCTTGATGCGATCCCCGGCGTCAAACTGACCGTTTGGTGCGACGAAGACAGCCCATTCATTTGGCCCCATGTTTTGCGGGCCATGGCCGGCGTTGGGCCAGGGGTCAGGATCGTTGGTGGTTATGATCTGGTGGGGGATATTTTGACCCCTGAGGGTATTGAGAAGCTGAAGGTCTATTTCCGCAAAAACCCGCCCAAGACAGAAGCGCACAGAATTAAAGTTCTGGGGGCATTCTTGGAACGTTTTGCACGTCCAGAAATGATGATTGAAGAATACGACAATCCAGGGATCAGCGAAGATATGTTGGCTGATTTTTCAGAGAGCTACGATGAAGACGTGGCTGAAATTGCGGCGCGGGACGACATAGACTTTCTGCGCCCCGAAACCGCATAAAAGATCACATTCCCAAGGCTTCTTTGTACAGCTCCAGAACTGCTTCTTCTTCCGCCAAATCTTCTTTGTCGCGTTTGCGAATGGCAATCAGCTTTCGAATAATCCGGGTGTCATAGCCGCGGGACTTTGCTTCCGCCATGACTTCTTTTTGCTGTTCAGCGATGTCTTTCTTTTCGGCATCTAAGCGTTCAACGCGTTCGATAAACTGACGCAATTCTGCCGCGGTGACGCGGGTGGCTTCGGACATATCAGACATGGCACCTCAACTCATTTTGGAAATTTCGGCATAGTGTGCTCTTTGTTGTTGCACAACCGAAATGAATTTCTAACGTGCAGTCACAACAGCATCTCGAGGAAAAAATGGATTGGTTGATCACCCCAGGCATCGTTGTCACGCTGGCAGGAATTGGCCTGTTGATTTGGTGCATTTACCAAGTCTGGAACGCGAAACGGACAGGCGCAGATGATGAAACCCTTCGCAATGTTCTGCAATCGGTGGTGCCGTGGAATTTGGCTGCCATGGGCATTTCTGCAGTGGGATTAATGATGGTCGTTGTGGGGTTGCTTCTGTGACTTTTAAAATCGCAGATCTGAAATCTGCTGTTTGGCAGCACGTGCAGAATTTGGCGGCTCAAGGCGACGTTACCCAAGCTTTTGCAGAAAACGCCGGCGTGTTCGCGTGCCAACCGATAAACGAAATCGAAGGCCACGACGCCATTGCCGCAATGTTTCAGGCACTGCACCGCGCCCTGCCAGATTTGGAACGTCGCGACCACATTTTCGTGGCAGGGGATAACCTTCCAGACGATCGCGTGACCACAGCCCGCCCGGAACAGCTGGTTGCCACAATGGGCGTTTACCAAGGCACCTTCGCCGCACGATTGTTTGATATACCCCCGACGCACGGAACAATCAGCCTGCGGTTTTGCGAGGCTTACGAATTGGATGCTCAAAACGGCAAAATCCAAAACGCATGGATTATGTGGGACATGGCTGATTTGATGATCCAAGCTGGCGTTTGGCCACTGGCCCGATCTTTAGGGGCAGAAGGTCAATGGTGCAGCCCCCTTCCCCAAAACGGTCTGCGTGTTTGTATGGACAGCCCCGGCGGCGCGATGGCGCAGGTGTTGGCGATGCACAATGCACTGGGTGAATTCGACGGGGTAGATTTGGACAGCATGCCCCATGCAGACTATTGGACTGACGTTTTCATGTGGTACGGCCCCGGTGGCATTGGCAGCACGCGCGGGTTGGCTGGCTTCAGGGCCCATCATCAAATCCCATTCCTGCATGCATTTCCTGACCGCAAAGGTGCGGGCCATTACATGCGCATCGAAGATGGACCTTTTGCGGTTACGGCGGGTTGGCCATCGGTTACAGCAACCCACACCGGTGAATGGCTGGGGATCGGCCCCACAGGCAACACCATCAAAATGCGCGTTATGGATTTTTACCGCTTGGATGATAATGGAATGATTGCTGAAAACTGGGTGCCCATCGACGTGATCGACATTGCGCTTCAAATGGGAGTCGATGTCTTCGCCCGTATGCGCCATCATCAAGGCCAACACCCCACCCATCTTTAAGGAGACCAGACCTTGGACATCCGCCGCATTTCAGACACTTATTCCGTATCGCCGCAAATCGAACCAACAGACATTCCCGCCATCGCAGAAGCGGGATTCAAAACGGTGATTTGCAATCGACCTGACGGTGAGAACCCACCAGGCCTGCATATGTCCGAGGTAAAATCTGCAGCTGAAGCCGCAGGCTTGGTGTTTGAGGACAATCCTTTCGACCCATCTACTTTTGGTCCTGCAGCCATCGAAAAGCAAAAGACACTTTTGGAGAATTCTGAAACACCCGTTTTTGCATATTGCGCTTCGGGCACGCGTTGCAGCATCGTTTGGGCTTTTACCCAAGCGGGAACACTGCCAACCGATGACATTCTGAGTGCAATTCAGGGTGCGGGTTATCAATTGGATCACCTGCGCGGGCAATTGGACAGCTTTGCGTCAAGCTAAGGGTTTTGCGGCAACCGCAACCTGAATGCCGCCCCACCTTGGCCTGGCAAATATTCAATACTGCCGCCAAGGTTCGTCATAATTTCGCGACAAATTGCCAATCCCAGACCAGCACTGCCGGCTTTGGCTTCATCGCTGATGCGTGCAAATTTCTCGAAAATCATTTGTCGGTGCGTGGACGGAACGCCTTCGCCATTGTCGATAAAATCAAGCTCGACATCCGGGCCCGATAAACGAGCTCTGATTTTCAAAACGGGTCGTTTGTTCACGCAATACTTCCGGGTGTTCGAAATCAAATTGATCATCACCTGACCCAACCTTTCCAGATCGGTGGTCAGAAGTATTGTATCTGCATTGCGCGGGCGCTTTATTTCCAACGCACCACCAAAATCTGCGGCGGTCATCGCGCGATCCAAAACTTGCGCCAGTGTTCCGGTTTCAATATCCAAAGTAACTTGGCCATTTTCCAGAACTGACAAATCCAACAAATCGTCCAGCAACCGCGTCAGGCGTTGGGTTTCGCCAGAAATGATGGTGGCGTATTTTACCCGATCCGAAGGCGACAAGGCATTATCCTGCAATATTTCTGAAAAGGACCGGATCGAAGTCATAGGCGTTCGCAATTCGTGACTGATCTGGGATAAGAACGCGTCCTTTTGATGGGACAACTGTACAAGCTTCAAGTTGGCGTCACGAAGCTGATCTGCCGTGTTGGTCAATTCTTCGGACTTGGCTTCAAGACGATTTGAATATTCCATGATTTGGGCTGTTTCGTCAGCAACCGCCATCAAATCTTCCACAGACACCGAAGCGCCGCCCACCATCTGGCCAATCATCGCGTGCGCAGTGGCGGATCCAACGCTGCCGGACAACGCGCGTTCCAACCCTTCCAGGAAAGTGGGCGTGGGCGTGGGCAAATATCCAGATTTACCTTGTTCCACGGCATGGGCTCGAAAAAGCCGTTGGGCTTCTGTTGCGCCCAAAATACGTTGCGCCATCAGCAAAAGATCTTCTGCTTCCGCAACACCGTGCTTCCAACTTCGCGAGATACCACCTTGGTCCAGCGCCGTAATGAACTGCGAGGCCTGCATGCGTTCCAGTGGCGACGGCGTGGACAAAATAGACCCCGCAACAAAGGCACCGGTGTTGAATAGCAAAGACCAAAAGACCGCGTGTATCACCGGATCAAGCCCGTCGATCCCAAACAGTGCCCGCGGCCGCAGCCAATGCCAGCCCATCAAGCCTTGTTCCAGAACGGATGCAGACAAAATGGTTCCAACCCCAACCGATGGCAAAAGCATTGTATATGCCCAAAGCGTAAAGCCCACCACAAACCCGGCCGCGGCACCAATGCGCGTCGCGCCGCGCCAATAAATGCCCCCCAGCATCGCGGGCAGAACCTGGGCCACCCCTGCAAACGAGATCAGACCCATTGCAGCCAAAGCAGCACCGCCGCCTGAAAGGCGATAATATAAATATCCAAGACCCAAAATCACGGCGATTGTCACGCGCCGGGACATCAAAACGACATTCCTCAGATCGCCGGAAACCGTTGCCCCTTCCCCGGTGGACCGCAGCCAAACGGGGGCAACAAGGTGATTGGACACCATGGTGGAAAGTGCGATTGCCGCCACGATGACCATCGATGTTGCTGAAGAAAACCCGCCCAAAAATGCCAACACTGCCAACCCGTTTTGCCCTTGCGTGATGGGAAGCGTCAGAACAAACAAATCTGGATTTGCGCCTTCAGGCAGCATGTTCAATCCCACCACTGCAATGGGAACCACAAACAAAGACATCAACAACAGGTAAAGTGGAAACGCCCAACTGGCTGTCAACAAATGGCTTTCATCTGAATTCTCCACCACCAGCACATGAAACATGCGCGGCAAACACAAAAAAGCTGCGGCAGACAAGAACGTAAGGCCAATCCAACGGCTGTTGGGCACCGACCATTCGGCAATCGGCGATGTGTCGATCATGGCCAACATATTCCCGACGCCACCTGCAAGACCCCAAACCACAAAGGCACCAACCGCCAACAAGGCCAACAGTTTCACCACCGCCTCAACCGCGATGGCCATAACAACCCCGCTGTGGCGTTCACTGGAATCCAAGTTTCGTGTTCCAAAGATAATGGTGAACACCGCAAGTCCAACGGCCACCCAAAGCGCCGTAGAATTGGGACTGGTGCGGATAACAGCCGTTGGATCAGCGGCGGCAAAAACGGACAACGACAGTGTTACCGATTGAAGCTGCAAAGCAATGTAAGGTGTTGTTCCCACCACCGCCAAAACTGTTACAATACCACCCAACAAGGCGCTTTTGCCAAAACGCGACGATATCAAATCTGCGATAGATGTGATCCGTTCCGCGCGCCCAATGCGCACCAAACGTCGTAAAATCAGCCACCATCCGATCAAAACCCCTGTTGGACCAAGGTAAATGGTTACGAACTCCAAACCTGACCTGGCGGCAAAACCAACTGCGCCGTAAAATGTCCAAGCCGTGCAGTACACCGACAAAGACAAGGTATAAATTATGGGCGACCGCATCCATTTTGCGCCGCCGCGGTCAGAAGCCCGTTCTGCCAGAAAGGCCACAGCGAAAAGGACAATGACATAGGCAACAGACGCGACGATCAGGACGTCAAATGACAACATGATCAGTCTTCAGCCTTTGGTCGGCGGAAAGCCCACGACAATGCAAAAGCCAGCACAATCATACCAACCCAAACGGAAAACAAATAAATCGCCGCGTTGGATGTGGCCACCGCATTGCTTTCATCACCGCCGCCCCACAAAATCGGCAGTCCCACAAAAACGGCACCCAAAGCGGGCAAGGCAACCGCGGTTTCCTGCAAACGGCGTTTGCGCGAGGGTTGGGCGCTTTCTGCCACTATTTATGCCCCACTAAGGCATGAATGCCTTCCAAAACCTCTGAATTAGAAAACGGCTTGGTCATGAAAGCATCAGCCCCAAGATCCATGGCGCGTTCTCTATCTTTGGTTTGGCCCCTTGCCGTCAAAATCATCACCGGCAAATCGGAGGTTTTCGGGTCTGCACGCAATTCGCCCAAGATGTCGAAGCCAGACTTATTGGGCAGCATAACATCTAAAATAATCGCATCTGGCTTGGTGTCACGGATGGCCACCATGGCCGTTGCCCCATCCGAATGGGCATCCACCTGCCAACCGTCGCGCAGCAAAATGAAAGTTATCGCCTCAACAATGTTTGGCTCGTCTTCGATCAGCAAAATATGTTGTCGCACAAAGTACCCCTCCCTTGCGCGGCTGTGGCGTCAATGGCTACACTAAAGCCAGTTGCAAACAATCTGTCAAAGCATGGTTGAGATTCTTCGCAGTCAGCCGTGGCGTTGACGCACCACCACCATGGTGGATTCATATTGTGCGGGCGTATCAAATCCCGCCTGACCCACGGTTTCGCACCAGGCAAAAGCGACAAACCCGCGCGATTGTTGTGGTACCTGAGGGGCCCACGGCAGCACATCCAAAGTGATTTCCCGCTCTATGGCAGTGAACGGTTGGCGCATCGCCGTGTACAACGGCCAATCAAAACAAGCAGATTGGGGACGCGGCGCAATAAACCCCACGGGCAACCCGCGGATCAATGTCGTGCCCGTTCCATCACAGGTCACCAAGCCAACATCAATCCCCTGGCTGTCCAAAGGCAAAGCCACCAAACGGCGTAAAAGGGTGGCAGAGGGAACTTTTGCATATTTGGACAATATTGCAGGGGACGGCCCGTGGTTGCCCACCAGATTGGCAAGCGTTTCAAAAGGCAACTTCTTTGCATCCTCTAAATATCGCTTCAAGTACGCCAATGCGATGATCTTGGCAGACGGGGACAGTCGACCAAAAGCGTCTTCAAGGATTGTTTCGACAGAATGTGTTCCAGTCTCAATTTCAGGAAATGCGAACCCATGGTCCACAAGCGCCTGGTTAAATTCTTCTTGAGGGGAAAACCCAGCAGCCTGTTTTTCTATGTCTTGCTCAAGATACTTGGAAAGAGCCGTTCCTGCTTGTGAAAGCCGTTGGCTGTCGGAGGCCAAGTTGTCGGAAAATCGCTTTCGCCAGACTTCGTTCAAATCATCCGGTTCGGCCAACAAAGACGCGGCGGACCGGATGCCTGTTACTGTCGATAAAATTTCGTGCAACGTTTCAAACAAAAACGGATCGCGGGCGAAGCGATCCATTAATCCCGCCACCCGGCGATCCAATTCGTCGATTTTGCGGTGCTGGCCGGAAATAACGCGCGCCCATCCAGGGAATTTGCCTGCCAATTCCTCTGCCCTTTGGACATTGGCAGATGCGGTGTCCATTGCTGCGGCTGCGTCACGAAGATCCATCAACAAGCGGGCATCCGCGCCCTGTGACAACAGCTCTGGCTCGATCCCCAAAACTTGGGCGATGTCCACCAGAAGTTTGCCAGCGATTCTGCGGCGGTTATGTTCGATCAGGTTCAAATAGGAGGGGGATATACCCACTGCTTGCGCAAGTTCTGCTTGCTTGAGGCCCTTTTGCACCCGCCTTTCACGCACGCGCGTACCGCTGAGATTCTGTTGCGCCACCCTAAAAAGCCTTTCTTTGCAGTATCTTTCTGCACCTGCGAGAGAAAAAATTTACAAGGCATACTGCGGCATGGTGTAAAAATTTACAAATTATTTTAACACTTTGCCCAGGTTGTTGATTTGATTTGCCCGACGCCACGATACTGACCGCACACTTAAAGTGTACCGGGGGGGATCACTTGAACAACAATACAGCCCCCCGCAATTCAAACGGGAGGACTTCAATGTCTAAACTTAATGTGACCCGTCGTGGTGTGCTGCAAACTGGCGCCGCTGCTGGTGCCGGCCTGGCCTTGCCCACGATCCTCACTGCTGCAAGCCACTCGGGTTTCACCAACGCTCCAACTGGCAGCACGGTGACCTTGGGCTTCAACGTACCACAATCCGGTCCTTATGCTGACGAAGGTGCAGACGAACTGCGCGCCTACGAATTGGCTGTTGAGCACCTGAACGGTGGCGGCGACGGCGGCATGATGAACACCTTTAGCTCCAAAGCGCTGGAAGGTTCCGGCATCTTGGGCAAAAAAGTTGAATTCGTCACTGGCGACACACAAACAAAACCCGACGCGGCGCGCGCTTCTGCACGCTCCATGATCGAAAAAGACGGCGCAGTGATGATCACTGGCGGCTCGTCTTCTGGTGTAGCTGTGGCTGTGCAAGCCCTGTGCCAAGAAGCTGGCGTTATCTTCATGGCTGGTCTGACTCACTCCAACGACACAACAGGTAAGGACAAGAAGGCCAACGGTTTCCGTCACTTCT
>JAHDCP010000008.1:43131-50104 GCA_020629775.1 Planktomarina sp. | reverse complement strand
CGGCATTCAGCTGGACCTGACCTATGCCGGGTCACGGGCCATGGCGGTGTATGACTTGCCGCTGAACGAAGTGGTGTTTGATTTTTATGATCGCCTAAAATCGGTCACTAAGGGATACGCGTCGTTCGATTACCAAATGGAAGGGTACCGCCAAGACAACCTGGTGAAGATGTCTGTGTTGGTGAACGATGAACCGGTGGACGCGCTGTCCATGATGGTGCACCGCGACCGCGCCGAAGGCCGTGGCCGTGCGATGTGTGAAAAGTTGAAAGACCTGATCCCGCGCCACATGTTCAAAATCCCGATCCAAGCGGCCATCGGCGGCAAAGTCATCGCGCGCGAAACCCTCAGCGCCCTACGCAAAGACGTGACCGCCAAATGTTACGGCGGGGATGCGACGCGTAAGAAAAAGCTGTTGGAAAAACAGAAAGCCGGGAAAAAGAAAATGCGCCAGTTCGGCCGCGTGGATATCCCGCAAGAAGCGTTTATTTCCGCGTTGAAGATGGACAACTAAACTAAAACCGAACGCAAAGCACCATGGGCCAAAGGCAGCTTAATTGGTTACAGCCATACTTTGCCTTGCGCGAAACGCTTTGCGGTCACGGTCAGAAATATCCGTGGCAAAACACTTAGGCGCGTACCCGCCCGGTTTGTTCCATGCACTGCGTTTTCCGCAGCGGGATCCGTTTCGGGCACGGTTATAGGGGCATGCACATGACCCCGGATACCGGGCAATGGATGCATCAATTATCTTTTGATCTTCGGGGCTGACGGCCCGCTGGGCCTGTGCGGCATTGAACGCCAAACACAACACACAGGCCGTAACAAATACGCGAAACATAAAACTTAACCAAGATTGTTAACCTTGGTTAATAAAGGGTTAACGCGCCAGTGCCGTCAAGGCATTCTAGCCCTTAGAACTTTAGGCCAGTTGTGCCGCCGCCTGCCCCGCAAGCCGCCCAAACACGGCCCCTGATGTCAGGCCAGACCCGCCGGGGTATCCGTTCAAAAACACGCCCCCCACCATTTCCCCGCAGGCGAACAGCCCCGGGATTTCGTCGCCGTTTTGGTCCAACACCTGGGCTTGGTCAGACACTTTGACCCCGCCGTATGTGAAGGTGATCCCCCCCGTCACAGGAAAGGCGCGGAATGGGGTTTGGTCCAGTTTTTGGGCCCAGTTGGACTTGGCCAGCCCTGCGGATTTGGCAGCTTTGCCATCCTTGATGGTGGGGTCAAACGCTGTGTCTTGGACCGATGCGTTGTAATCTTCCAGTGTGGCCAAGGCTGCCTCAGCATCCAAGCCGTCACACTGTGCCAGCAGTCCGGGCAAGGTATCGCTTTCCACAAAATGCGCGTCGTCAAACCGGTATTCAGCATACAGCAGATCAAACACTTTGGCGTCAAAAATTTGCCACGCGCGTTGACCCGGTTGTTGCAACACCGCGCGGCCAAACTGGGCATAGGTATAGTTGCGAAAATCAATGCCTTCGTCCACGAACCGCTGGCCCTTTTCGTTCACCATCACCCCCAGGAAATAGCTGATCTTGCGGTAATTCTTGCGCTCCCCATGGGGGATATCCAGGTTACCGAAGTCCTTCATGAAGTAATCCATCGGCGTTGCGTGGCAGCCGTCAAACCGGCCGTATTTCTGTGCGCCCGCACGCCACGCGGCTTGCAAACCATCGCCTGTGTTGTGGGGCGTGCCGCGCACTTTGGCGGCTTTCCATTCGGGCCCAATCAGGTCCACGCGCATGTCAGCGTTGCTTTCGAATCCACCGCACGCCAGGATCACGGACGCGGCCAAAACCGTGCGCCCATCGGCCAGGGTCACGCCCTGCACCGCGCCATCTTTCACCACCAAATCGGTGAATTCCGCGCCGTATTCCACCACACCACCCAAGCGTTCAAACGCGGCCAATTCCATGTCGAACAGCCCCACGCCTTCGTTTTCGGCGGCCAATGTCAGCCCACCCCAGAAGATGATCTTGCCGTCCTTTTCAAAGCTCTGGCGCGCCCAAATCGGGTCATAGGTGACCCCGTGCCCCGCCAACCACACCATGGTGTCGTAACTTTGGGTGACCAGAATTTCTTGTTCCGGCGTCAGTGGCGCACCGTCATTGAAGCCAAGCAAATCGGTTTTGAACTTATCTTGGGTATATGTTCCAAAGTCCGCACGCGCCACGCGGGGATCCTCTGGATTGGCCAGCAAGGGCAGCAAGGCATCACTGCTGTCATAGGCAAAGCGCATGGCGCCGGCGGTGTACTTTGTGTTGCCCCCCGCCATATCAGCCCCGGCTTTTTCCAGCATCAAAACCCGCGCCCCTTTTTCACAGGCAGCGATCCCAGCGGTCAACGCAGCGTTGCCTGTGCCCACGATGATAACGTCCCAGGGGTTTTGCATTTTGACACTCCTTGCAATATTGTATCCAGGTGTATACAAAATTTTCAACTGACCACAAGGCCCCGAATGACACCCGCTTACGACAAACTCTTTGCTGCCATTGAAGCTGGCGACTTGCGGCCGGGTGATCGGCTACTGGAAACGGAATTGGCGGCACGTTTTGGTGTCAGTCGCACGCCCGTTCGTGAGGCGATCCGGCGGTTAGAGGCGGACGGCATTGTACAACACCAACCCCGCGTGGGGGCTGTGGTGCGCACTTTGGGGCAACAAGAAATCGTCGAACTTTATGAAATGCGGATCGTCTTGGAAAAGACAGCCGCCACCCTTGCTGCCAAGCACGCATCCCAGGCGGAAATTGAAACCCTGCGCGGGCTGAACGCTGACATGGCCACCGCAGCCCACGACCCGGGCAAAGTGGCGGCCCTGAACCGTCAATTTCATCGCTGCATTTTGGATGCAGCGCGCAATCAGTTTTTGGCACACAGTTATCTTGGGTTGTCCCATGCGTTGATTTTGCTGGGCAAAACCACTTTGGAAACGGAAAGCCGGGTCACCACCGTTTTGGCCCAACACGATGATATTATCGAAGCACTGCACACTGGGGATGGCCCCGGGGCAGCGCTGGCCATGGGGGTTCACATGGAAACGTCTTTGCATCACCGCCTAAAGGCCTTGCACCTTGTGGCGTAAACACGCCCTCACCCATGCGGTGGCCTTGGCGGGTGCTGTGTCGTTCTTGGCGATCGGGCTTCCCCTGCCATGGTTGTTCGGACCCATGTTTGCCTGCCTGGTGGCCGCGTTGTTGGGGGCGCAACTGGCCAACTTCAAACCGGTCAGCGATGGGATGCGCACCATTTTGGGGGTGGCCGTGGGGGCAACGGTCACTGTGGCCTTTCTAAAAGACCTGCCGGGAATATGGGAAACACTGATCATTGTGCCGGTGTTTGTTATGGCCATCGGCGTTTTGGGGGTTTGGTACTTCCGACGCTTCGCCGGATATGATTTCCCCACCGCTTATTATGCATCCATGCCAGGTGGCTTGCAGGACATGATTGTGTTCGGAGAAGAAGCTGGCGGGAATGTGCGCGCCATATCCTTGATTCACGCCACCCGCGTATTGGTAATTGTGGTGATCTTGCCTGTTGTCTTGTCCGCCGTGTGGGATGCGGATTTGCAGCGCCCGCCTGGGGCCGCGATCGTCACCTTTGCCTGGGATCAATTGGTACTCTTGGCCGCCTGTGGCTTGCTGGGCTGGCGGGTGGCCAAAAGGCTGGGGATGTTTGGCGCCTCCATCTTGGGGCCGTTGATATTGACCGCCCTCGCCAGTCTTGCGGCTTTGTTGCACACCCGCCCCCCGGCCGAGGCAGTCTGGGCCGCGCAGTATTTCATCGCCATCGGAATTGGCGTCAAATATGTGGGCATCACAGGCAAGGAACTGCGGCATGATATTGCGGCAGGAATTGGGTTTTGTTTGATCTTATTGGCACTGACGGCTGCGGTGATCGAAGGGGTGTTCTTGCTGGACTTGGCCCCGCCCATGGAAACGATTTTGTCCCTTGCCCCAGGCGGCCAAGCCGAATTGGTGGTCTTGGCTTTGATCGTGGGGGCGGACATTGGGTTTGTTGTGGCCCATCACTTGCTGCGAATTTTCTTTGTGATCTTAGGGGCGCCCATTATCGCGCGCTGGATGGATCCAAAACGCCAGGGTTAATCATGTGGATGGGCGCACCCATTTGGAACGCCACAACCTGATCAAAGATGTCTGAAAATTGCAGTTCAAATTCATCTTCGGTCACAAACCCGATGTGGGGCGTGCAAATGACATTGGGGTGCGACAGCAAAGGATCATCCGTCCATGTGATGGGTTCTTCATCAAACACATCCAAGGCCGCCTGCCCTGGCCGGCCCGCGTTCAATGCGGCCAACATCGCACCGGGTTCAATCAGGCCCGCCCGAGATGTGTTCACAAACACCGCCTCTGACCCCATGTTTGCCAGGTCTGCCGCTGTGATTATGCCCTTGGTGGCAGGTTTCAGCCGCACATGCACTGACACCACGTCGGACTGTCCAAAGAAATCTGCCCGGGTGGCGGCCACGGTTTTCCCATCGGCGGCGGCGCGCGCGCGGCCTTCGCCTGAGGACCACCACACCACCTTCATCCCAAAGGCAGTGGCATAACTTTCAACTGTTTTTGCGATGCGCCCGTATCCATACAAGCCCAAGGTGCGACCTTGCAGTGTTTTGCCCACCCCCATCTGCCAACGGCCCGCACGCATGTTGGCCATCTGCTGGGGGATCTGGCGCATGGCGGCCAAGATCAGCGCCCACGTGTGTTCTGCCGCAGCATAAGACGGCGTGCCCGCGTGCATATTTGAACACAACAGCACACCGTTGGCGGTGCAAGCTTCAACGTCCACATGGGGGTAAACACTGCGTTGGGAAATCAGTTTCAAGTTCGGCAACTGATCCAAAATCTGTGCGGTCATGGCGCTGCGTTCGCGAAACAAAACCACGGCATCAAAGGGTTTTAACCGTGCGGCCAATTTATCTGGGTCGGGTTCATGATCGGTGAACACCGTCACATCGATCCCGTCTAATTTGGCAAAACACGGTAACTTGCGCAGGGTATCAAACCAGTCATCTAAGATCGCCAGTTTCATTGGCCACCCCACACGGATTTGGGCACAAACACTTGGCCCGCTGCCAGCTTACGACAGGTCCGTACCAGCCCCGCAGATTTGTGGACGAATGTGCTATCCAACATGTCAAAATCGATCAACACATCCATCAATCCCATGGGGTGTTCCAGGGTGACCGTAGCGGGCCCAGACAACGGGCGGTCCACCAAGCCATCAGCCACTGTGCCCGGCGTTAACGCGCAAGACGCCAAGCATTGGCTGCCGGTGACCGCCATGGTGGGGTGGGTCGTCCAAGGCATGAAATACCGTGTCGCCACAGTGCCCCCCTGGCGTGGTTCAGCCAACAGCCCAAACTTGGGCGTCACCGATTTGGTGACATCCCCCATCCCCATGGCAACCCCAGCTTTCTGGCGGACAGCTTCCATTTTGGCAAAAAATTCTGAATTGGCGTCCAGATCTTCGCGGGATTCATGGCCCGTTAATCCAAAATCGCGCGCGCGGGCGATGGCCATGGGCATGGCAACATCCATGCAGGTGACATCGACACCTTCAAACCTGTCCACCAAATTCCCGGTGGGCAAAAAAGCCCCCGTGGATGACCCAGCCACTTTCATAAAATTCAGCGCCACCGGCGCGGCAGTTCCCGGCACCCCGTCGATGGTCACGTCGCCATCATAGGCCACCTGGCCACCTGGTGTCTGCACGTGCGCCACCACTTCGGCACCTGTGTTCACAGCCCGAATGCGCACGTCTGTCACCCCATCGGCAGCGGGCATTAACCCCATTTCCAACGCGGCAGAGGCCACCCCAGACAGGATGTTCCCACAGGTGGGTTTGAAATCCACCAGGCCATCTTCCACGCTGACTTGGGCAAAAAAATAGTCAATGTCCGCCCAATCGTCATCTGACGCCGACAGCATCGCCACCTTGGTGGTAACAGCATTGCCCCCACCGATCCCATCGATGTTCAACGGGTGCCCAGATCCCACCACGGCCACCAACACATCCGCCAATGTTTCCAGGTCATCGGGCAAATCGGCGCGGTTGAAATAGGGGCCCCGCGACGTGCCGCCGCGCATAAATAAAAACGGTATTGCTGTTTGTGTCATTTCGTCAGCCTTCCCACCAAATATACTTTCAATTCCCAAACGCTCGGATACGTAGCGCAGAGGGCGGCCCCGATTTCGGGACCGCCCATTGATGCTTGTTCAAAACAGCGGTTTCATCACGTGAACGGCCAAGGCAGATCGAAGAAGGACTGCAAAATCCCTGGTGGGAAATCACGGCCCAAGACCCATGCCATGGCCAGCATGAAGCAAATTCCCACAATGGCGAACATGGCCGTCTTGGCCCAATCCAAACCCGCGCGAATCCGCAAGAAGGCCACCAAGAACACCGCCAACGCGATGATGAACCCGGTCACGGCTGTCAGTGCCAGCAAAAAGGCAAACCAGGCCAACGTGGGCCACAGGCCAAAGGCGTTGTCTTGCGCATCTTTGCTGCGTTCCCCATCGGCAAACAGCGTGTGGGTTTCCGGCTTCAGCATCATTTGCACCAGCAAAATCAAAGCCCCCACCATCGACACCGACGCCACAAACATCGGGAAGACGCGGTCTGTTGCGGCATAATCCGGGATGGATGCTGCGTCCCACAAGGCGTATCCGATGAAACCAATCACCGCCAACAAGAAGACCATGGGTGCGCGTTTGCCGCCCGATGGGATGTCCCCTTCGGCCATGATGTTTTTGGCCTGGCGCAAACCCACCACCACGGACACCACGGTCAAGATAATCAGCCCGATGGTGATCCAAGAAAACAGATAATCCATGCCCGCTTCCCAGCCTTGGCGGAAACGAATGCCCGCAATCTGGTTGGCGTTGTTGGAGTAATTTTCCACCGGCGTGGACAACACAAACCCGATCAGGAACGCAGG
>JAHDCP010000008.1:22135-43031 GCA_020629775.1 Planktomarina sp. | reverse complement strand
ACGATGGAATATGTGAAGTCCAAGTTGTTTTCCAACAGGGACGGCCCCACGTCGATGCCATTGCCCAACAGCGCCAGCGCCCCGATGAACACCGCCATGGACCCTGACCCTGGAATGCCAAACAACAGCGTGGGCACCAAGCCGCCGCCTTCTTTGGCGTTGTTGGAACTTTCCGGCCCGATCACGCCGCGCACGTCACCTTTGCCGAATTGGTCTTTATCTTTACTGGTTTGAATGGTGTGGCCATATGCGATCCAGTCCACGACCGATCCGCCGAGGCCCGGGATCACCCCCACCACCACGCCGATGATGGAACACCGCGCAGACAACCACTTATTGGCCCACCAATCCTTCACCCCTTCCATCCAGCCGCCGCCAATGGCTTGGCGGTCGCTGATAGCTTTGTCTTTGCGCAGCAGCGCCACAATTTCGGGAATGGCGAAAATGCCTAAGCCAACAATCACCAGTTTCAAACCATCTGTCAGATACGGATAGTCGTAACTGGACATGCGCAATTCGCCGTTGAACGGCCCTTCGCCAATGGTGCCCACCAACAGTCCAAGTCCCGCCGCAACAATACCCTTAATGGCGATCCGCCCGGCCAAAATGCCCACCATGGACAGGCCAAATATGGACACCATCAACAGTTCGGGGGATTTGAACAACAACACCACGGGCCGCGCCACCAAAATGAAGATCGTCAGGAAAGCTGCCCCCACCAAGCCCCCAAACAGCGATGACGCAAACGCCGCAGACAAAGCCCGCGCCGCTTTGCCCTTTTTGGCCATGGGAAACCCATCCAACACCGTGGCTTGGGACGCAGATGATCCGGGTATGCCCATAAGAACGGATGCAAACGTATCAGAGGTGGGCACCACCGCGATCATGCCGATCATCAATGCCAGGCCCAAAACCGGGTCCATCCCGAACATAAAGGGCAGCAACAGCGACAGCCCCGCAATGCCACCAAGCCCGGGGAACACACCCACTGTCAGCCCCATACAGACCCCCAGCACCAGATATCCCAGCACCATTGGTTGCAAAATTTGTCCCCATGCCGACGATAACGCCGGCAAGGCATCCACGAAAAGTTCCATGGCACAGTCCCCCCTTTGATTGCTTATGAAAACGCCCCCGCTGTTACGGGGGCGTTCGATAAGCAGTCAGATTACTTCAACTCAACGCCGAACTCGTCTTTCAACCAGCCAACAACAAAATCTTTGGCTTCCGCGTTGACAGTGATGGCTGTGCCCAGGGCCGCTTTTGCACCTTCACCTGTGTACATGGGATATTTACCCAAACGCTTGGCAGAGATTTCCGCGAAATCAGGGCGTGCTGCGATTTTTGCAAACGCATTGGAGAATGTTTCCACGATTTCAGGATCAGTGCCTGCAGGCAAGAACGCGATTTTCTGGGATGGGAAACCGGCCACGAAGAATGCCTTCCATGCATCCCATTGCGCGCCAGAAGTTTCGCAGCCGTCAGTGGCTTCACAGACCTCTTTGAAAGTTGGCATATCGGGGAATGTTGGATCACGGACGATCTCACCATTGGCGTCCAGGGAACCCCATGTCATCATAGGCACAGCTTTGCCTGCTTCCACCAAGGCGGCAGATCCTTTGAGGTAGCCCGATGATGTTTGGTAATCGATGGTGGCTTCGCCAGATTCAAACATCTTGCGGCCATCGCCGCGGCCTTTGATGCCCAGAACATGTTCAACATTCATGCCCAGCATCTTCCATGCCAACGCAGGGATCAGGTCCAAACGTGTAGCCCCTTGGTTGCCGTAGATGAAGGTCATGTCTTTGAGATTGTTGGCAGACCCGTCGAATTTCGCACCGGCTTCCGCGCTGAGGTATGCGACACCGCCTGTGCCGGATGCCATCACTGGCTCCCAGTCTTTGTATTCATAACGCACGCGTGGATCACCCAGCAGATACGGGAATTGTGTCGAACCCGAAGATCCGAACATCACGGTTCCGTCACCATTTGTTTGCTTTTGGAACCAGTTGGCCCCTTTAGTAGATCCGGCACCGGGCATGAACTTTACCACAACTGTTGGGTTACCAGGCAATGCTTCGGACAGCAAAGGCGCGAAGAAGTTGGCCCATTTAGCCGAACCACCGGTTTCAGAGAATGGGATGGTCCATTCAATTGTTTTACCGGCCATGTCCACGTCAGCAGACGCGGGCATTGCGAAAGCAGCGGCGGCGGCAACGGCCAGTGCGGCGCGGCGTGTGAAGTTAGTGACTTTCATATTTTCCTCCCAAGGCGTTTTTCATAACGCTGAAAATCTGTGCATCCGGGCAGAGATTCCGCCCTTGATTCTCGCAGCCTGCAACTCCAACCTTGCGTCAAGCTTGCATCGGACCAACTCATGCGGATCGCTTTGATCGAAGACAACATTGCCCTGGCCAACGGGATCGCCCATCAATTGCGCGACCAAGGCCACGCTGTGAACATGCTGCATGATGGCGAAGACGCCCTTGCATTTGTCCGGCAAGAAGGCGCAGATCTTCTGGTGCTGGACGTGAACTTGCCGGGTCTGGATGGGTTCAGCGTGGTGAAGGCCCTGCGCAAAACGGGCAATCCCGTGCCGATTATTTTGTTAACGGCCCGGGGCGATTTGCAAGATCGGCTGACCGGGCTGGATGCAGGGGCGGATGATTACCTGATTAAACCCTTTGAAATGGAAGAACTGGAGGCGCGCATCCGGGCCCTGATGCGGCGCAAACCCCTGGCGGGCGGCACTGTGGTGGAATTTGGACCCCTGGCGTTTGACCGTGCCGGACGGCGATTGCTGGCCCAAAGCAACGAAGTGCCCCTGCCCCGACGCGAATTGGCAGTCTTCGAATGTTTGTTCGAACGCGCCAGCCAGATCGTTTCCAAAACTCAACTGGCGGACCATCTGTATGGCATTGGGGCAGAAGTGGAAGAACGGGTGGTGGAAGTGTATGTTTCGCGCTTGCGCAAAAAACTGGGCGATTACGGGGTCACCATCAAAACCGCGCGGGGATTGGGCTATATGATGGAACTGCCGAAATGAGCGTTCTTGGCAAATCCTTGCGGTTGCGCCTGTCCGTTTTGATTTTGGCGCCATTGATCATAGTGGCCATTGTCGTCACCGTTTGGCGGTATGAAAACGCGCGGCGCACTGCCGATGGCATTTTTGATCGCAACTTGGTGATGTTGGTTTTGGCTGTATCCCGCGATGTGGCCTTTTCGGGCGGGGACAGCCTGTCGGAAACCACATCAAACCTGTTTCGCGACGCTGCGGGGGGCACGGTGTTTTATCATGTGTACGGGCCAGACGGCAGTTTCGTCACGGGGTATTCATCCCCGCCTGTGCGGGCAGCGGGCACAGTTTTGGCCCCCAGTGAACCCATCCTTTTTGACGCTGTGCACCAAAGCGTACCCGTGCGCGCGGTCAGCCTGGCGGAACGGGTGTCCATCGATGGGATATCTGGGCAATCAGTGATTACTGTTTGGCAACAGTTGGAACCCCGCTTGGCCTTTGCCCAGACCCTTGCGCTTCAAAGCGCCATCCTGGCCCTGATCCTAGTGATGACAGTGGCCACCTTAGTGATTTTCGGGATTCGCTTGGGATTACGCCCGCTGGATCAACTGGAAGCCGCCATCAAGAAAAGGTCCACATCGGATCTGCGCCCCATTGAACGCCAAATCCCCGTGGAAGCACGCGGCATTGTGGAACGCCTTAACAACCTGTTTGGGCGTTTGACTGACGCGAAAGCCGCCCAAGAAAGGCTGATTTCAAACGCCGCCCACCAATTGCGCAATCCCGTGGCTGCGATCCACACCATGGCCCAGGCCACTTTGGCGGCCACGACTTTGCAAGACAGCCACGCCCGCGCGTCAGAACTTGTGGACGAAACCCGCCAAGCCATGCGGCTGACCCAACAGATGCTGTCACTGGAGCGTATCAAAGGCGGCACCCCTGTTTTGGCGCAAGCGGATCTTAATCTGTTTGCCCGCGAGTTGGCCGCGCGGGTGGGTCCCGATGTTCTGAAAACCAATGTCAGTTTCGAAGTTGATGCACCACAATCCCCCTTATTGGCGCAATTTGATGCCACTTTGCTGGGGGAAGCGGCCACCAATTTGGTGGACAATGCGCTGCGCCACGGAGGCCCAGACATGCAAAACATCAAAATCGCCACAGGCACCCACCAAGATCGGGCCTGGATCAGCGTGGAAAACGACGGGGCCGGTTTTGGGCAAAAGGACCCTGCAGAAATGTTTGAACGGTTCAAGCAAGGGCGCGAAAGCGATGGATCGGGCCTGGGATTGGCCATTGTTAAAGAAGTGGCCCACCTTCATCACGGGGTCGTGGACGTGGACACCACCCCCACAACCCGCTTTCAAATCAGCCTGCCCTTAGCGGCCTGATCGGTGCGTTTATAAAAACGCAGCGTAATCCGAAACCAACAGATGAACAGGATCCGTGTCTTCGTCGATATCGGCAAACCGCCCGATGGGATCGACAAAGATATTGTCAGTGTTGTCATCGTTAACGCCTGAAACCTCTCCAATCAACACGTCCCCACCTTCGCCCCAGAACTTGTGCCAATTGCCAGGGCGCAAAGTCACGCTTTCGCCGGGGGCCAAGCGCAAAATTTCACCTGCTTTTTGAGTGTGCACCAATCCATCACAGGCCACAGTCACATCTGCGGCGGGGTCTACGTTGCCTTCGAAATCGCTTTCGAACATTTCAATCGCCAAGGTCGCGCCACCGCGATTGATGATATCCTCGGTCTTCAAAACGTGCCGGTGCATGGGCGAAATCTGGTCATGGCGCGAAATCATGATCTTTTCCGCATAACACATGCCCCCACCTGCGGCTAAATCTGCCTGTGATCCATTGCGCGTGGTGAAAAGGAACAGCCCCATCGCGTCGAAATCGCCTGCACCATAGTCGGTGATATCCCAGCCCAATCCAGCGTCGATGATTCCACCTACGCGGTCCTTTTGATCCCGAAATTCACTGGGCGTCCAATAGGCAAACCCCGGAAGCCGGAAGCCAAACGACCGAATGAATTCGTCAGATTGTTGAATGATTTCATTGATTTGCGAGCGTTTCATTATGTCACCTTACATTTCTTTCAGAAAACTTCTTGTCACCGAAAGCGCTTTCGGAATAGCGTGATTGCGAGGGAGAAACAATATGCCACGCGTTGGTTTAAAAGATTTAGCCAAGCATTTGGGCCTTGCAGAAGGCACCGTTTCGCGTGCCATGAACAATTACCCCGATATCTCCCTCGCCACCCGTGACAAGGTTCAAAAAGCTGCGGCAGCGTTGGGGTATAAGCCCAATAACACTGCCCGGCGCTTGGCCACAGGCCGTGCAGAAGCCGTGGCGTACATGATGCCCACCAGTCGCAGCGCCATTTCCACCCCTTTTGTGTCGGAATTGTTGCAAGGCTTAGGGGATGCGCTCGCCAAACGGGCTTGGGATTTACTGGTGGTTCAACCACAAACTGCGGAAGATGAGCTGGATACGCTGCGCAAGCTGGTGGCGTCGGGTAAAGTGTCAGGCGTGGTGCTGTCGCGCCCTGCCAAAACAGACAACCGTATCGAGTATCTCAAGGCATCTGGGTTCCCGTTCATCGTGCACGGTCGCGCCAAGGATGCGCGCGGATATGCCTGGTATGATGTGGACGGCCAAGCCGCCTTTGCCGATGCCTTGGATCATCTGGCGGCCCTGGGGCACCGCCGCATCGGGTTTATCGGGGCGCCGTCCTACCAAAACTTCGCCCAAGATCGTTTTGAAGGATACAAAGCGGGCCTCGCCAACAACGATTTTGCCTTTGACCCAGAATTGGTGTCCATCGCCGAACTAACAGACGAAGGCGGCGAACGTGCGGCCTCTGATTTGTTGGCGGCTGACGTGCCCCCCACGGCCCTTTTGTGTGTGAATGACGTGCAAGCCATCGGGGCTTTGGCCGCGATCCGCGCCAAAGGCTGGGTGCCGGGCGAAGACGTGTCTGTCATCGGATACGACGGGGTTTGGATGGGGCGGCACGCAAACCCGCCGTTGACCACCATGGCCCAACCCCAGTCCCACTCGGGGCGTCAATTGGGGGATATGTTGCTGTCGATTATCGATGGCGGCGACCCCACAAGTTTCCAAGTTTTACGGCGGGCCGAACTGGTCCGGCGCAAAAGTGATGGCCCCCCGCGGGCTGTAATATCGACGATTCCAACCACTTCTAGGGAGAGAGTTAAATGAAACGGTTTGGTACCATTGCAGCAGGTCTAATGCTGTCAACTGCGCTCAGCGCAACTGCTTTCGCAGACACCATCACCATGTGGACCATGGAAGAACAGCCTGACCGCATGGCGCGTCAAGAAACCATCGCTGCCAACTTCAAAGCAGCCACGGGTCACGACGTGAAAATCGTGCCTGTCACTGAAAAAGACATCGCCACACGCGCCACTGCCGCTTTTGCCGCAGGTGATTTGCCTGACATTTTGAACCACACAGTTCAGCACCTTCTGCCCTTCTCGTCTGCTGGTATGCTGGACGCGGCTGCAGCATCTGAAGTCATCGAAAACTTGGGCGCAGACACTTTTGCCGCTGGTCCTTTGGGCATGGCATCCGTGGACGGCGAAACCGTTTCCGTGCCCACCGACGGTTGGACCCAGCTGGTAGTCTATCGCAAAGACCTGTTTGAGAGCATGGGCTTGGCTGCGCCAACGTCCTTTGACGCTGTTCAAGCTGCCATGGCGAAACTGCACAACCCACCGTCCATGTACGGTTTTGTGGCCGCCACAAAAATCGATGAAACATACATGATGCAGCTGTTGGAGCACATCTCCTTGGCGGCGGGATATTCCCCAGTGAATGCTGATGGGTCCATTAACGAAGACACATCCAAGCTGAAAACTGTGTTGGAATTCTATAAATCCATCGCAGATGCATCGCCAGAGGGTGATCTGTACTGGAAGCAATCGCGCGAACTGTACTTGGGCGGTCAAGCCGCGATGATCATCTGGTCCCCATCTTTGTTGGATGAACTAGGCGGTTTGCGCGACAGCGCCCCGGTCACCATCAACGATGACCCCACCACCAAAGAACTGGCCGGCGACACAGGTTTCGTGACCGTATTCTCTGGCGGCGACAATTCAGCCGGCGCAGCATACGCAGACGTCCGTTACCTGGGCATCACATCCGACGCCAACACTGACGTGGCACAGCAATTCGTGGAATTCGTTGTGTCCGAAGGATATGGTGATTGGTTGGGCATGGCCCCTGAAGGCAAGTTCCCCGTGCGCAACGGCCCGGCATCTGGTTCCACAGAATACCAAACCTTGTGGTCCACATTGCCAACAGGTGTTGATCGCAAAGAACCTTTGTCCAACATCTATGAACCTGCTGTGATTGCAGACATCGTGGCTGGTTTGTCCGTGGGCGACCGCTGGGGTGTGGCTGATGGCCAATTGGAAACAGCTTCCAAATTGGTGAACGCCCGCGTCATGAGCCAAGTGGTCCGCAAATACATCGACGGTGAAGTCGATCTGGATGCAGCGGCACAAATGATCGTTGACGGTCACAAGGGTCTTTAAGACCTCCCAAGGACGGGGGCGTGCCATATGGTGCGCCCTCATCTCCAAATTCTAACTTGATTGGCACGGATTGCTATGACCCATCCAACACCCCCCACCCACCGTGGTTCGCTGGAAAAGCGTGAAGCCAAATTGGCCTATATCATGTTGATCCCTACGTTCCTGATCGTGTTCAGCATCGTGTTGGGGCCGTTGTTGGCGAACTTCTGGATCAGCGCCAAACCCGTGCAACTGGGCGATTTGCGCCCCGCTTCTGTGATGGTGAATGAAGCGCTGCGCCCCCGCCCCAAAGCGGCCGGCGAAGAGGTGGTTTTGCGCTACCGCGTGCGCAATTCATCCCAAGGCGACGCCATCGAAAACGCCACGCTGGTGGACACCCTGCCCGACGGGCTGATCATCGGCGATGTGCCCGCGCCCTGCACCCTAACAAACCGCACCGTTCGCTGCGAATTCGGCACGTTGGAGGCCAAGCAACGTTTGGACGTGTTGATCCCCGCGACGGTGGAACAAGCCTATTTGGACAACGGCGTGCGCCCGCGCGATGTTAAGGCCATGACCGATGGGGATGCGCAAAATGTGCTGACATCCTTGGAATTCAGCTTCGACAACTTCCGCAAAGTGTTCAACGGCGCAGAGTTTTGGACCGTTCTGAAAGTATCGCTGTATTACACCATATTCGGCACCGCCGGTGCGCTGGTGCTGGGGCTGTTTGCCGCCCAGCTTTTGAACACATCCTTCAAAGGGCGCAATCTGTTGCGCGGTTTGTTCTTATTTCCTTACGTGGCCCCGGTGATTGCTGTGGCCTTTGCCTGGGTGCTTTTGCTGGACGCCGGTCCGGGCGGCACGTTCAACGCCATGTTGATGCAGATGGGGGCCACCGATGGGCCCATCAACTTCCTCGGTCAGCGGGCGATCCCCTATTCTATCTTCGGCATCCAACTGGAATTTCCCATGGCCCTGACCACCGTGATCGTGTTCGAGGCATGGCGCTATTTCCCGCTGTCGTTCTTGTTCATCCTGGCGCGGATGCAATCTGTGGGCGGGGAAATGTATGAGGCCGCTGAAATTGACGGCGCCACACCCTTGCAACAGTTCTGGAGCATTTCTTTGCCCCAACTGATGGGCATTCTGGCGGTGCTGTTCTTGTTGCGCTTCATCTGGACCTTCAACAAATTCGACGACATTTTCCTTCTGACGGGCGGTGCCGCTGGCACGCGGACCTTGACGGTGGATGTTTACGAACAGGCCTTTGCGGTTTCCAACCTGGGCGCTGGTGCGGCCGTGGCCGTGGTGGTGTTCCTGGTGCTGTTGGTCTTCTCACTTATCTTCTTCAAATTTTCACCACAGGATGACGGCTGATGCGACTAACGTGGGTCACAGGATTTGGTGCGCTGGCTGGCGCACTGTGGGGCGCGGTCTGGATGATCGTGGTGGGCATATTGCTGATGCTGGTTTCTGGAATCACCACGCAACCGCCCGTAGGATTTGCTTTGCTGATCGGGGCCATATTGGGGGCGGCAGGGTTTTTAATCCTAGCAAAATTTAAAGACCGCCAAGGCCTGGGGGTTTTGTCCTTGGGGGCTCTGGCTGCGC
Source organism: Planktomarina sp. (assembly GCA_020629775.1). Lineage (GTDB taxonomy): Bacteria > Pseudomonadota > Alphaproteobacteria > Rhodobacterales > Rhodobacteraceae > Planktomarina. Next base: position 33,857 of record JAHDCP010000008.1, on the reverse strand, counting down.
TGCTGGTGGTGACACTGTTCCAACCCTTTGGCGTGTCCATGGGCACTGGCCCCTTCTATCAGACCGTGGCCATGGTGATTTGGGCCGGTCTGGTGGGGCTGTCCCTGCAAATGGGGCTGACAGGGTACACCGGTGAAATGGTATCACGTTACCGGTTCGAGGTGTTGGCCATTCGTCTTCTTAAGGGTTTGGGCTTTGTTTTGTTCACCATCGTTGTGGCCCTGCCCTTTTATGTGATGGTGATGACCAGCTTGAAATCGCAACAAACCCTGCTGCGCAATCCGTTGGATTTTTCCATTGATCTGTCGCAAGGGTCCGCATCGCTATTCCGGTCCTACATCGAACTGTTCACCGACTATAACTTCGGCACATTTTTGATGAATTCCGCCTTGGTCAGCGTGCTAACCGTGTTCATCACCTTGGCCTTCGCCATTCCCGGCGCATATGCGGTGGCGCGGCTGCGGTTTAAAGGCCAAGCGTTGCTGAGCCGGTCCATCTTGTTGATTTACATGGTGCCGGCCATCGTTTTGGTGATCCCGCTGTATGCTGTGTTTTCGCAAGCAGGCTTGCGCAATTCTTTGACCGGGTTGCTGGTGGTGTATCCCGCCACCACCATCCCCGTGGCGCTTTACATGTTGCAAGGATATTTCCGCGGGCTGCCGTCAGAACTGGAAGAAGCTGGGTTGGTGGACGGGTTGTCCCGCGTTGGTGTGATTTTGAAAATCACCCTGCCGCTGTCACTGCCTGCCCTGGCCTCTGTGGCGCTATACGTCTTCATGATTGCTTGGAACGAATTCTTGTTCGCCTTCATGTTCTTGGATGACTTGGACATGTTCACCTTGTCCCGGGGCGTTGTGTCTTTGAATTCATCCGAAGTGCCCCGCCAACATCTGATGGCCGGATCCGTCGTGGCCACCGTTCCCGTCTTAGTTCTGTTCTTATGGTTTGAACGATATTTGGTGTCCGGCCTGACGGCTGGCAGCGTGAAAGGTTAACCCATGGCCCTTGATCTTAATCAACAAGCCCGCGACATCCTGAACCGAAATGACCGGGGCGGATACACCGTGCCCACGGCGCGTCTGTATCCTTACCAGTGGAACTGGGACAGCGCCTTTGTGGCCCTGGGGTTTGCCACCTTCAACCGGGATCGCGCCTGGCAGGAATTGGAACTTTTGCTGCAAGGGCAATGGGACAACGGTATGATCCCCCACATCATTTTCCGCCGTGATGATCCCGACTATTTCCCAGGGCCATCTGTGTGGCAGACCAGCGGTGGGGCCTTCCCGTCTGGGGGCATATCGCAGCCGCCTGTCTTTGCATCTGTGATGCTGGAATTGATCGAAAGCGGCGGGGCCGAAGATTTGGGCCAGGCCCAGGCCATGTTTGACCAGGTGTTGAAATGGCACCGTTGGTTCCACCACGACCGCACCCCTAATGGCTGCCCCGTGGTGTGCACCGTGCATCCGTGGGAAACAGGCCGCGACAACTGCCCCGATTGGGAATTGGGCCTGGACCGGATGGACGTGGACGAGGGTATCGAACCTTACACCCGCATGGACACGGTCCACGCCGATGTGTCCGAACGACCCAGCAAGTTGCAGTACGACAAATACGTTACCATCATCAAATTCGGCCGCGATGTTGGGTGGGATCAAAAACGCCTGACCAATGAAGGGCCCTTCTTGATGGCGGATCCTGGCATCCACTTCATCTTGATGCGGGCTGATCGTGATTTGTTGGCCATTGCAAAAATGCTGGGCCGCAGCGATGCGTTTGATGAATTGCAGGGCTTTATCTCCAAGAGCGAAACCGGCACGGATTACCTGTGGAACCCGGACATGAACGCCTTTTGCGCCCGCGACGTGCGAAGCGGAACCTTCTCCCAAGGGTTTTCTAGCGCCAGCGCCCTGCCCTTTTACGCCGATGCTGGCACGCCAGCACAACGCCAAGGCACCCTGGACAACATCAAACGGATCGCAGCCAAAGTGGACTACTTGATCCCAAGTTGGGACCCCGACGCCGCAGATTTTGAACCTCAACGGTATTGGTGCGGCCCCGTATGGCCACAGATGAACAACATCATCTCCAAGGGTTTGGCCGAACAAGGCGAAACAGACTTCGCCGAACAAGTGCGCCAAGATCTGGCGCGGCTGATCGAAAAATCCGGCTTCTTTGAATGCTTCAACACAATGACCGGGGATGGGTGCATCGGCACTGATTTTTCCTGGACAGCTGCACTTTGGCTGGCCTGGGCGTCCCCCAACCAAGAGAATTGATCTGACATGGGCACGATAAAACTGAACAAAGTCGAAAAATGGTTTGGTGAACTTCAGGTCATCAAAGGGGTGGATCTGGAAATCGCAGAAGGCGAATTCGTGGTTTTCGTGGGGCCATCGGGCTGCGGAAAATCCACATTGCTTCGGATGATCTCTGGGTTGGAAGATATCAGCCGCGGCACCATCGAAATTGACGGTCAGGATGTTACCGACAAGCTGCCATCTGAACGCGAACTGTCCATGGTGTTTCAATCTTACGCTTTGTACCCGCACATGACGGTCGGCGAAAACGTGGGCTTCGCGTTGAAAACCGCAGGCATGCCCAAAGCGGAAATCAAAGAACGCGTGGCCCATGCCGCCAATATCTTGGAACTGACCGATTACCTGGACCGTCGCCCCAAGGCATTGTCTGGCGGGCAACGCCAACGGGTGGCCATTGGCCGCGCCATCGTCCGCGAACCCAAGGCGTTTTTGTTCGATGAACCCCTGTCCAACCTGGACGCGGCCCTGCGGGTTCAAATGCGGTTCGAAATTTCAAAACTCCACGATGATCTGAAGGCATCGATGATTTACGTAACGCACGACCAAGTGGAAGCCATGACATTGGCGGACAAGATCGTGGTGTTGAAATTCGGTGAAATTATGCAGGTGGGCACACCGCGCGAATTGTATGAACGCCCGCAAAACCTGTTTGTCGCGCAATTTATTGGCAGCCCTAAAATGAACGTTCTGGACTGCACCGTGGACGGGGACACATTGAATTTGGGTGGATCCCAATCCCTAAAGGCACCCACAGATGCTGTGAAAGTGGGCATCCGCCCCGAACATTTGACCATCACCAGCAAAGCCAAGGGCCATATTCCGGGCACCATTGAATTTGTGGAATACCTGGGCGCGGACATTTACCTGTACGTGCGCACCCAGGATAACACGCAAATCCTGGTGCGCGCCTCCGCGGAAGAAAACTTCACCAAAGGGGCCGATATCTATTTAGGTATACCTGCCGAAAAAGCGCATTTCTTCAACGCCCAAGACAGCGCCATTTTATAAATCAGCCCTAAGCGCTTGAGCACCGCCCACCCCCATTGGGGGCTGGGCCTTTTTGTATCCAAAGGGCCGGGACCAATGTATACCCACATAGACCGTGCAATCGCAAAACCTGGCCCTTAGAAGACGAACACCCTGGTAAATCAAAGGAAGTTCGCCATGCCTGCTTTGCTGAATACTGTTGATCCTGACGGTCTGTTGGAATTTTCGGTGGTTTTCACAGACCGATCATTGAACCACATGTCCGGTAAATTTCAAGGTGTAATGCGCGATATTTCCACCATCCTGCGCGAAGTGTACAACGCCGACGGCGTGGCCCTCGTGCCCGGTGGCGGCACTTTCGCCATGGAGGCCGTGGCGCGACAATTGGCCGTTGGGCAAAAAGCTATGGTCATTCGCAATGGCTGGTTTTCATATCGCTGGTCCCAAATCTTTGAGGCCGGCGTGCCCGTGTCAGAAGAAATTGTCATGAAAGCACGCCGCACCGGCAATGACGCCCGCGCGCCCTTTGCTCCAGCCCCCATTGAAGACGTCGTGGCGCGCATCAAAGAAGACCAACCCGATGTAGTGTTCGCCCCCCACGTGGAAACCAGTGCCGGGATGATCCTCCCGGATGATTATTTGTGCGCGGTCGCCGACGCAGTGCACGCCCACGGCGGATTGTTTGTGCTGGATTGCATCGCCTCGGGTTGCGCTTGGGTGGATATGAAAGCCACTGGCGTCGATGTTTTGATTTCCGCCCCGCAAAAAGGTTGGTCGGCATCCCCGTCCGCAGGGATGGTCATGCTGTCGCAGGCAGCGGTGAAGGCGGTAAAGGCCCGCACATCAAACAGCTTTGCGGTCGATTTGGGCAAGTGGCTGGACATCATGGAAGCCTATGAAAACGGGGGCCATGCCTATCATGCCACCATGCCCACAGACGCGCTGACCGCGTTTCGAGACACCATGGTGGAAACCAAAGAATACGGCTTTGACCGTCTGAAAACCGCCCAGTGGGATCAAGGCAACCGCGTGCGCGCATTGTTGGCCGATCGTGGCATTGCATCTGTTGCCGCCCCCGGCTTTACAGCCCCCGGCGTTGTGGTCAGCTATGCCCCGGATGCGGACATTCAATCGGGCAAGCCTTTTGCGGCCTTGGGCATGCAAATCGCCGCCGGGGTGCCGCTGCAATGTGACGAAGGCCCCGATTACAGCAGCTTCCGTCTTGGTCTGTTTGGCTTGGACAAACTCTATGACGTCGATGCCAGTGTGGCTCGTTTGGAAGCCGCCCTTGATCAGGTGTTCGCCGCCTAAGCTGGGACGTCGTGTTGTTTTGTGATACGGTCCAGCGATGTTGCGTTGGATTGTAGTATTGTTGCCTCTGGCCGCGTGTGACTTCGGTCACATCGGTAACCCGCTTTTGTTGCCCGTGCGCGCAGTGGGGGCTGGGCTGGACAACGCCGCTTATAATGCGGAACGCCGCAAAGTGCGGGGGTATTTGGCTGCCAACCGGGATGGTCTTTTGGTGGGCAACAGCCCCGGCCCGGCTTGGAACGGACTAAAAGAAATTGCCCGCACCCGCCCTGACCGTGAAGCACAAATGCTGCGCGATTTTGTGGACATAAAATCCCTGCCAAATCCCCAGTGGCTGGATCGGGCCACCGTAATCGCCATGGTGATGGGCGACTTTTGATTAGCGGTTAAATATCCACCACCAACAGCCCATTCACCCCGCCTTCGCACAGCGCAACCAAACGCGCGCCAATGGCTTGGTGGCCTGGGTCCGCCAAATAGGCTTCCAGGTCGGCGAAGGTTTCAAAGTCGATGGTGAACCCGTGGGAATATCCTCGCGCCAACCCCTCGGGCGAGACATTCTGACCACTGGTCAGGCCGCCCATGAGCAAACGCGGGGACAATTCCCGAAGATCGGCGGCGACTTTATCAAAAGCCGCCCCCTGCCCGGGGCGCAATTTGCACAAAACAATGTGGCGCACCGGGCCGCTTTGCGGGCTTGAATCAGCCAATCACGCCACCGCCACGGCGCGAAATGATCCAGGCACAGCAGGCCAAAACCACCATGGCCGGGATCCCTTCGGAAATCGGCGTATGCATCACATGGTAATACAATGCGCCCAACATTATGGCGGCAATTCCCATGGCCGCCAACATGGAGGTACGGCGCAGCCACAGCCCGATGGCGCCGGCAATTTCACACACACCGATGAATGTGCCAAAGATCGCAGGCAAACCCAAAACGGCAAAACTGGCCAATGCCATTTCATTGCCCATCAGTTTCATGACACCGCCCATCAACATGATCAGCGTTGTGATGGCCATGGCGGCCCAAGTTAAGTATTTCATCTTTTTCTCCTCTACGTTGATCCAATCTATATTGGTCCAAACCGTAACCAGGCCAGTGACAAATGCCAAAGGTCTGGACCCAGTTCGCGCAAGCGGTTTTTGGGGAACACTTGCCCAGGGCCGAGTGCAGGCCTTTCGTAAGCATTTTTTAACCTTTAGGCCTCACGCGTTAACTATTGATCAAAAACCGGCCCGGAGTGCGGGTTGTGCCGTTGGTTTCGACAAGATTTGGGGAATATGTTAATGGTTCGTATGCCCCCTTGTTTTACAACGGACCTTCCTCGATAGTGCCCCAAATTTCATCGCGTGAGGATCTTATGCGCCAACTTCTTGCCATCACTTTCTTGGCGGCCCTGCCCACCTTGGCCCTGGCACAAAACGGAGCTGAATTGCGTTTGGCCAAGTCCGTTTTAAGTGAAGCCCAAGCCCTGTCCTTTCGCAATAACCGCGAATACTGCGGCTACATTGTGCTGGACGAAAATGGAGATATGCGCACCACAAAACTCACCAAAGGGCGCAAGGCATCGTGCTTAGCAGACGATTTTCCCGAAGAATGGACCCCCATCGCCAGCTTCCATACCCACGGTGCACATGTGGATGGCGAAAGCTTTGAAATTCCAAGCTATTCTGACGCTGAAGGCGATGAAGAAGAAGGCGTAGATGGCTACGTGGCAACTCCGGGTGGGCGCTTGTGGTACATCGACAGCCAAGACCGCGAAATCGGCATGGTTTGTGGGCTGAACTGCCTACCCGCTGACCCACGATTTGAAGAATATCCAGAAGATCGCCCGCCATCGGCTTTTACATATGAGGAACTGCGGCGGTACGAAAACGAAGGGTAAGGGTGCAGGGGCTTATTGCGCCAGGACGGCCCGCACCATGGGACCCATATCCTGAACGATGCGCCCCACCCCTTCGGCGTTCGGATGCAAGCCGTCAGGCTGCAAAAACTCCAAGATATCAGAGGGTTGTGCCCCTTCAATGGCCTGTAAAAAGAACGGGTACAATGGGGCTTCGAACGCCTGTGACAGGTCCGGGTAAATGGCTTCAAACTGGGCTTTGTAATCCGCGCCATAATTGCCTGGCGCACGCATCCCAACCAACATGGCTGGCGTTTGTGTGGCGGTCACTGCTTCCAAAATGGCGGTCAAATTGGCGCGCGCTTGGGCAGGATCCAGCCCCCGCAGCACATCGTTGCCCCCCAGGGCCACAATCACCAAATCAGCCGGTTCTGCCAGCGTCCATGCAATGCGCGCAGCCCCCCCCGCCGTGGTGTCACCAGACACGCCCGCATTCACCACCCGCACGTCTTCCCCTTGCGCCTGCAACCAAGTTTCAAGTTGAGGCACAAAACCTTCCGCTTGCGGCAACCCGTACCCTTGAGTCAGGCTGTCGCCAAAGGCGATTATGGTTCGGTCTTGGGCCAACACACCCATGGGCAGCGTCAGAAAAACCAACGCCACCATATTGCGCAGCGCCCGCCGCGCCCCATGTTGCACTGTAACCCACCATGCAAAGGCCATAACCCGTGTCCCACTCTGATCCGATCTTGTCCCTTGAAGATGTGAACCTCAGCCTGAAAGGCAATGCAGGGGCGATCAATATTCTGAAATCCATATCATTATCCATCCAACCGGGCCAGGCCGTTGCCCTGACGGGTCCGTCTGGATCAGGCAAGTCTTCCCTTTTGATGGTTATGGCAGGTCTTGAGCGGGTCACCTCTGGCAAGGTGGTGTTGAAGGGCCAGGATTTGGGTCCGCTTAACGAAGATGAACTGGCCGTGTTTCGCCGTGAACATGTGGGGGTTGTGTTCCAATCCTTTCACCTCATCCCCACCCTGACCGCTTTGGAAAATGTATGCATCCCTTTGGAATTGGCCCGCACCCCAGATGCACCGGCCAAGGCAAAACACCACCTTGAGGCCGTGGGTCTGGGCCACCGCACCGGGCACTTTCCTGCGCAAATGTCTGGCGGCGAACAACAGCGCGTGGCGCTGGCGCGTGCTATGGCCACGGGGCCAGCGATCTTGTTTGCGGATGAACCCACAGGGAACCTGGACGCCCAAAATGGCGACCGCGTGATGGATCTGATGTTTGAAATGCAGCAAAAACAGGGGGCTACGCTGATCTTGGCCACCCATGACCCAGCCTTGGCGGCGCGCTGTGATCAAGTTATCACTCTGCACGATGGTCAGGTGGCCGTGCCATGAATTTGGCCTTTGCATGGACCTTTGCCAAACGTGAATTGCGATCGGGCTTTGCAGACAGGTTGCGTGGCTTTCGTATTTTCCTGGCCTGTTTGACGTTGGGGGTGGCCACCATCGCCGCTTTGGGGTCCCTACAATCCGCTGTTGAAGTGTCTTTACAAGACAACGGTGCACGACTTTTGGGAGGATCGGCGCAACTGGAATTCACCTATCGCTTTGCGGATGCAGACGAACGTGCCTGGATCGAAACCAACAGCGATCGAAGCTCTGCCGTGGCGGAATTCAGGTCGATGTTGACCGACCCCGCCCGCGACGAACGCGCGCTGACACAGGTCAAAGCGGTGGATGATATGTACCCACTGTTCGGCCAGATTGTTTTGGACCCGCCCTTGCCCTTGGACATGGCTTTGCAGGGTCAAACAGATTTGCCCGGCGCCATATTGGCCCCGCTTCTGGCGGATCGGTTGGGCCTGTCTGTGGGGGACACTGTGCGGTTGGGGGCCACTGATTTTGAATTTACGGCACGGCTGATAGGAGAACCCGATGGCGGCGTATCCTTTGGGTTGGGACCGCGGACCCTGGTCAGCTTAGACGCCTTGGATGGATCGGGGCTTTTGGCCCCCGGCACGCTGTTTTCCGCAAGTTACCGGATGGATCTTGGCGATACCCCGGATTTCGAAGCCACGCGCCAAGCCGCGCTGGCTGATTTGGAAGAAAGCGGTGCCGCCTGGCAAGACGCCCGCGACGGCGCGCCCGGATTGTCCGAAGCTGCCAGTCGTTTGGGAGCGTTTCTAACGCTTGTGGGGCTGTCTGGCCTGGCTGTGGGGGGTGTGGGCATCGGAACGGCTGTGCGCGAATACCTGGACCGCAAAACGTCTGTCATCGCCATTTTGCGCAGCATTGGTGCCACCAGATCCACCATTTTTGCGGTATTTTTCTTGATCACCCTGGTTTTGACAGTTTTGGGACTGGTGCTGGGGCTGATCTTGGGGGCGGCGCTGCCCTTTGCCCTGGTGCCGTTGATATCCAACATATTGCCGGTGTCGCCGGTGATTTCCATTTACCCCGCGCCCTTAGGGGAAGCTGCCATTTACGGTGCGTTAAGTGCGTTTTTATTCATGCTGTGGCCCTTGTCGCGAGCTGAATCCATTGCCCCAGCGACACTGTTCAGAGACGCCTTGGATGCGCCGTTGCGCCTGCCGCGTTGGGGGTATCTGGTGGCGATGTTGGCCGGATTGGCTGCCTTGGCCGGAACTGCAGTGGCATTTTCTGGTACCGCCAAATTGGCCTTGTATGTGATCGGCGCATTGATTGCGGCCTTGGCAATCTTGGGGCTAACGTCGGTGGTGATCCGCGCCTTGGCCCGCGTTTTGGCGCGCAGTCCCTTGCCTGTGGGGCGCCCCGGCCTGCGGTTGGCGTTAGGGTCCGTGGGTGGCGCGCGGTCGCAATCCGTGGCGGTTGTGTTGTCCTTGGGCTTGGGCTTATCGGTTTTGTCAGCCGTGGGCCAAGTGGACGGCAATTTGCGCGCGTCCATTTCGGAAAACTTGCCCGATGTGGCCCCATCGTTTTTCTTTGTGGACATCCAGCCCAAGCAGTTGGCTGATTTCACCGAACGCATGGCAAAAGATCCTGCAGTACAGAAGGTGGAAACCGCGCCAATGTTGCGTGGGATTATCACAAAGATTAACGGCCAACCCGCCCAGGACGTGGTGCCTGACCACTGGGTTTTACAAGGCGACCGGGGCGTCACCTATGCTGCATCTCCGAGCCCCGAAACCACCATCACAGCGGGCGAATGGTGGCCGCCAGATTACACAGGTCCCACGCAAATCAGCTTTGCCGCCGAAGAAGCTGCCGAAATGGGCTTGAAGCTGGGGGACAGCTTATCTGTAAACATTTTAGGCCGCGAAATGACTGGTGAAATCACCAGTTTCCGCGAGGTCGATTTTTCCACCGCCGGAATTGGATTTATTTTGGCCATGAATCCATCCGCGCTGGCCGGTGCCCCCCACAGCCACATCGCCACAGCTTATGCCAACCCCGAAGCGGACGCGCGGTTGTTGCGCGACGTGTCCAAAGCATATCCTAATGTTACTGCAATTTCGGTGCGTGACGCCATTGATCGCGTCACGGAAATTTTGGGCGGCGTGGCGCGCGGCACGGCCTATGCCGCGCTGGCGTCCTTGGTTACGGGGTTCATGGTTTTGATCGGGGCTGCGGCGTCTGGGACCGCATCGCGCACCTATGAAGCGGCAATTTTGAAGGCCATGGGCGCAACCCGCCGGGTCTTGTTGCAATCCTTTGTGCTGCGCGCGCTGATCTTGGGGGCTGCAGCTGGGATCGTGGCGTTGGGCACCGGATTGCTGGCGGCCTGGGCCGTCACACAGTTTGTTTTGGACACCGACTACCGGATTTTCTGGGGCAACGCGCTTTTGATTGTTGGGGCGGGTGTTGCGGCGAATATTATTGCGAACTTGGTGTTTGTGGCCCCATCCTTGGCCGCCAAGCCCGCCACAACATTACGGGCCAAGTTATGAACGCACATCAATTCTTCGGCTTCGGATCCTTAGTGAACCTGGGCACCCATGAATTCGGCGGCGTTTGCGCCAGTTTGCGCGGGTGGCGCAGAATTTGGGTCAAAACCACGCTGCGCGACGTGGCTTTTTTGTCTGTTGAACGCAGCCCGGGCGCACGATTGGACGGAATATTATCCGCAGTGCCGGGTGGCGATTGGGACGCATTGGACAAACGCGAATATGCATATGCGCGGGTGGATGCCACGGCGGACATTCCCGGTGCCATGGACGCGGCCGTTTATCAGGTGGATCGCCAGTTTGAGGACCACCACACCCAAGGCCACATCCTTCTTAGCTATTTGGATGTGGTGGTGCAGGGATATCTGGCGCAATTCGGAGAAGACGGAGTGCGCGATTTTTTCGCCACCACGGACGGATGGGACCGCGCCATTTTGGATGATCGTGCATCCCCAGTATACCCGCGACACCAACAGCTTGCGCGCAAAGAACGCGCGCTGGTGGATACGCAAATTCCCGCTTCAGCGGCGGTGGTGCAGCATCTGGTGTAGCCGCCGATGACCCTGGAATGCAGGCCCCGGTTTGTCTTTGGGATCAGCCATCACCCGATTGGCCAAAGCCCAGGCGATAAAGCCAAATATCACGCCGCCAGCCGCCTGGCCGATCAAAACCCCAGGGGCCCCCATCCAATTGGCAAACACCCAAACAAACGGCACAGTGCCCAGCGTTTGACGGCCCCAATTGATCCAGGTGGAATAAAACGGATGGCCCAGGTTGTTGAACGCTGAATTGGCCACAAAGATTTGACCATTGAAAATGAACGCCAGGGCCAAAGGTCCGCAGAACAAGAAAACCAGTTCGCGCGCTATGCCTTGCGCCCCAAACAGGTCTGCGATGGGTGCGCGGAACAAAAACAACAATGCGGTCATCCCAATCACCACCACCAAGGTAAAGATCATCGCATCGCGGAACGCCTCACGAACGCGGTCGTGCTGCCCTGCGCCAAAATTTTGCCCAATGATCGGCCCCACAGCGCCGGACAAGGCAAAGATCGTTCCAAAAGCCACGGGTGTTATGCGCGCCACGATGGCCATTCCGGCCACGGCATCTTCGCCAAATTGGGCCATGGAACGGGTGATATAAGCGGACCCAATGGGTGTGGCCAGTTGGGTCAAAATCGCGGGCACGGCAATGATGGCCAAGGGTGCGATATCCGCCGCCAAATCGCTGATTTTAGGGGGCAAAAGGCCGCCATAATGTTTGAACAAGGGCCAAAGCGCCACAACGGCAATGGAACAACGCGCAAAGACGCTGGCCCA
>JAHDCP010000008.1:0-22035 GCA_020629775.1 Planktomarina sp. | reverse complement strand
TTCACCCAAACAAGGGCAGCGAAAATGGCCCCAGAAATCACCCCCACCAACATGGATGTGCTGGCCTTACGAACCGCCAGTTTTTCATCCCCTTCCCCCAAGGCGCGCGCCACCAAAGCCCCGGTGGCAATGGACATGCCCAAACCGAAAGACGATGTGAAAAACAAGATGGCACCAGCATACCCAACGGCCGCGGCCAAAGACGCATTGCCCAACATGGAAATAAAAATCATATCCACCACGTCCACAATAAAGATGGCCATCAAGCCAATGGACGCGGTCAAAGACATAACCGTTATGTGCTTGAGCAAGTTACCTTCTAAAAATTTCGCTTGCTCTGCCATGGGTTATCCTTTGGACTTGATGTTTTGCAGCAGTGGCAAAAGCCGGCCCATGTCAGGTCCGTGGCTTTGGCCGGTCAAAGCTTTGCGCAAGGGCATGAACAAACCCTTCCCCTTACGACCGGTTTCGGCCTTCACCGCCCCGGTCCAAACGCCCCAGGTGCTGTCGTCAAACGGGCCTTCCGGCAGCATGGCCATGGCCTGATCAACAAAATCGCGGTCTTCGTCATCCACCACGGGATCAGCCCCGTTTTGCATCACATCCCACCAGCCCTTAAGGTCTTGCAATGTGGTGATGTTGTCGCGGGTCACCGACCAAAACGCTTCTGCTATGTCTGCTGGCACTCCCAAATCCGCAATGGTGGATGCCACATCGTCCAAATCGGTGCCTTGCAACACGCGTGCTGTCAGCGGGTACAGATCATCAACATCAAATTTGGTGGGGGCCGTGCCGAAATGGGACAGATCGAATCCATCCACCAATTCATCCATGGTCATTCGCGCCTCGATCGGGTCGGAAGATCCAAGGCGGGCCAAATGGGACAGAAATGCCATGGGATGTACGCCCGCTTCGCGCAGATCGCGCAAAGCCAAGGTTCCCAAACGCTTGGACAAAGCTTCACCTTGCGGGCCTGTCAGCAACGAATGGTGCGCAAAACTGGGCACTTTGCCGCCAATGGCTTCAATCATTTGAATTTGTGTTGCTGTGTTGGTGACATGGTCCGCCCCGCGCACCACATGAGTAACGCCCATATCGGTGTCGTCGCAAACAGATGCCAAAGTATACAGCACTTGGCCATCACCCCGGATCAACACAGGATCACTGACCGATGCGGCATCAATGGAAATTTCACCAACGATTCCGTCAACCCATTCGATGCGCGTTTGATCCAACTTGAACCGCCAGTGAGCTGATCGTTCGGCGCGCAATGCGTCTTTTTCGGCGTCAGACAGCGCCAAAGCAGACCGATCGTAAACCGGTGGCTTGCCCATGTTCAGCTGCTTTTTACGCTTCAAATCCAACTCTGTCGGGGTTTCGAAACATTCATAGAACCGGCCCATACCGCGCAGTTGATCTGCCACTTCCGCGTAACGATCCAAGCGATCCGATTGACGTTCCACTTTGTCCCACGTGATGCCCAACCATTCCAAATCTTGTTTGATGGCATCGACATATTCTTCTTTTGACCGTTCTGGGTCTGTGTCGTCGATGCGCAAGATAAACGTGCCGCCCGCTTTGCGCGAAATCAGATGGTTGAACAACGCGGTGCGCAGATTGCCCACGTGCAAATATCCAGTGGGTGACGGCGCGAAACGGGTGGTGGTCATGGGCAAATTCTCCTTGGGGCGCGTCGTGTCACAGGTGCTTGGCCTTGTCCACCGATGGTTATGTGGCCTGCACTGGCCATTTGGCCGCCAAATCCGCCAAACCAGCGCGGATCAATTCGGCCAAAACGTCCAAATCCACATCTACCAATTTGTTGATGTAAAGGCAGGATTTTCCGATCTTGTGCTTACCCAAGCGATCCAAAATAGTCTGAAAATCCGCATATCCAGGCATGATATATATCGATAAGTTGGATTTGCGCGGGCTAAAGCCGGTGGCTAAGAAATCGCCCTGCCGCCCGCTGTCGTAAGTGTAATGATATTGTCCATACCCAACAATTGTCGGACCCCACATTTTTGGGCCCCATCCAGTGATATCCCGAAAAATCTGATCAAGCTGGGCGGAATCTGCCCGGCGGGTCGGGTGATCCAAGGCCTTTAAAAAGCCTTCGACTGATTGCGTGCTTACGACTGTCTTATTTTGTGCCATATTGCTCTTATACACCACTGTTTCAAAAATGCATCCGCCGCCCGCCGCGCTGACACACCCCCGCAAAATCGCAATAATGTGCAATATCCGCCCTTCCCTTCTTTTGGCAAAACCTATCTGATTGGGAAGACTTTTAATGAAAGACCATATCTATGACCCGGATGTTTCCCCTTGCCCTGGCGGCCATAGCCACGCTCAGCGCCCCCGCCTTCGCCCAAGAGAACAAGCAATTGAACACCAATGAAATCCAAGCCACGTTCGCCAATCGGACAGCCACTGCCGATGATCAGATGGTGGAATTTCATGCCCCTGACGGGGTGGCGATCATTCGTAGCCGCGAAGATGGCAAAATGGTTGTGCGCGTGGGAACCTGGAAAGCCAAAAGCAACACTGTCTGCTATAAATACACAGACGATTTAGAAAACGAATACTGCTGGCGCGTGTACCGCATGGCAGATGGCGTGCATTTCTTGTGGGGCACAGAAAACCAAATCATCGTGGAAATCGGCTTTCGTGACGGCGATTCATCCAAGTTGGAACGCCGCGTCAGCCCCGAAGCGCGCGCCCAGGCGCTTTCTATTCGGTGATCAATCAGCGGTGGTATCGCGCCATCTGTTCACGATGGGGTACCGACGATCCAACCAAAACGCCCGGTTCGACGTGCGCGCACCGGGCGCAGATTGGAACCGCTTGTATTCGCTGATGTAAATCAAGTGTTCTACTTTCTTTACGGTATCACGGTCGTACCCTGCTGTAACACAATCCGCCACGCTGGCGTCTTGATCCACCAACATTTCCAGAATTCCGTCCAACACTGGGTATGGGGGCAAGCTGTCTTCGTCTTTTTGATCATCGCGCAATTCCGCCGTGGGTGGTTTGTCGATGATGGACGGATCAATCATTGTGCCTGCGGGGGCCATCATCCAAGGGCGGTGATGTGCGTTGCGCCAGCGGCACAGGTCAAACACCCGCGTTTTATAAAGGTCTTTGATGGGATTATATCCGCCCGACATATCACCATAAATTGTGGCATATCCTACGGCCACTTCGGATTTGTTGCCCGTGGTCAAAAGCATGCTGCCAAATTTGTTGGACATCGCCATCAACAACAAACCGCGCATCCGCGATTGAATGTTTTCCTCTGTCACATCAGCCGCCAGCCCATCAAACAACGGGGCCAAAGTTTCTGTCACGGCGGCCCGAGGGCCCGCGATGGAAACCGTATCCAGTTTTGCGCCCAGCGCATGGGCCACTGCCGCCGCATCGTCCAACGATGTTTGCGAGGTATATTCCGATGGCAACATAACGCAGTGCACGTTTTGTGGGCCCAACGCATCTGCAGCGATGGTGGCCACAATGGCACTGTCAATTCCGCCAGAAAGCCCCAGAATCACCGATTTGAATCCGGTTTTGCCCATGTAGTCGCGCAAAGATTCCACGCAAACACGGTAATCTTGCTCCATATCGTCAGGCCATTGGGCTTTGTCGCCCGCATCAGCGATCCATCCGTCATCCGATTGTGTGAAATCAATATGGGCCAGGGCCTCGTCAAAAACGGGCAAAGATGCAGCCATGGATCCACCTGGGTTCAAAACAAACGAACCGCCGTCAAACACTTGGTCGTCTTGGCCACCCACCATGTTCAAATACACCAATGGCAAACCCGTCTCGACCACACGTGATACCATCAAAGACAAGCGCTGATCCATTTTTCCCCGGGCGTAAGGGGACCCGTTGGGCACCAGCAAAACTTGCGCCCCGCTTTCCGCCTGGGCTTCGGCCACGTCCACATGCCACGCATCTTCGCAAATCGGCGTACCAATGCGCAAAGGTCCCACCGTGTAAGGCCCCGTGATGCCATCCGTGTCATACAGGCGTTTTTCGTCGAAAACCGTGTCATTGGGCAGCATGAATTTCTTAACGGTGGTTTTGACAGACCCGCCCTGCAAAATGAAATATGCGTTGAACAGCCCCTTTGATGTGCGCAGCGGACCGCCAATGCCCAAGGCGGGTCCATCGGACGTTGCAGCCGCAAGTTCGTTGATATGGGCCATGGCGTCCGCGACGAAAGCTGGCTTAAGAACCAAATCCTGAATTTGATATCCGGTGATGAACATTTCAGGCAGCATTACCATGTCCGCCTTGGCAGCACAGGCTTGGTGCCAGGCGTCCAACGCCTTTTTCATATTTCCAGCCAACGCCCCGACAGTCGGGTTCAGTTGGGCCAGGGTCAAACGAAAGGTATCCATGACAATCGCGCCTTCTTACTTGTGCCTTTCCTATCAGACCTTGGGCCATGGGAAAGCCGAATTGATGGATTGTGTGGTGAAAGACGTTGCCCGCCGCCGCGCAAGACACTAGGATTCGCTGCAACAGGGAATGATCCGCCACAACGGGTCACCAAGGGGAGCCCGCAAAGCATGTCTAATTTCACCCGCGCAATGCTGTTTGCCGTCACCACTTCACTGGCAACTGGGGCCATGGCGCAATCCACCAGCGTGCAAACCAAACAGTACGAAGACGGCGGCTATTACGAAGGTACGTTCAAAGACGGCCTGCAACATGGCATGGGCACGTACCGTTTACCCAATGGGTATGAATATTCCGGGGAATGGGCCGATGGCGAAATTCGCGGTCAAGGAACCGCCAAATTCCCCAATGGATCCGTCTATGAAGGCACATTTGCCAAGGGCAAACCCGAAGGCATGGGCAAGATCACCTATGCCGATGGTAGCACTTATGAAGGGGAATGGGTCGATGGCCACATCGAAGGTGCGGGCATCGCGCTTTACGCCAATGGCCTGACCTATGAGGGGCAATTCAAAGCCGCCAAGCACCACGGCACGGGCATTTTGAAATCGGAAAACGGATATGTCTACGATGGCGAATGGGTGGATGGGGCCAAAGAAGGGCGCGGAACCGTTACCTATCCAGACGGGGCTGTGTACAAAGGCCAACTGGCTGCGGGCGACCGCAACGGTGCGGGCACACTGACTTTGCCCGATGGGCTGGTGTTCGAAGGCACCTGGACCAACGGGAAAATCAACGGTGACGGTATTTTGCGTCAACCCAACGGCGATATTTACGAAGGCGCACTGACTGATGGTCGCCGCGATGGTGAAGGCAAAGTTACCTATGCCAACGGCGACACCTATGTTGGTGCGTTCAAAGATGACCAGCGCCAAGGCCAAGGCACATTCACCGGGTCCGACGGATATGTCTATGTTGGCGAATGGGTTGCCGGCACAATCGAAGGCCAAGGCAAGGTCAGCTACCCCGATGGATCGATCTATGAAGGTACATTCAAGAATGACTTGGCCGATGGCCAGGGGCGTATTCTGTACCCAGATGGCGCTGTTTACGAAGGCACTTGGAAAGCGGGCATCATCGAAGGCAAAGGCAAAGCCACTTATGCCAATGGTCTGGTATATGAAGGTGATTTCAAAGATGCCAAAAACCACGGCACGGGCACTATGACTTTTGGCGATGGATATCGGTATGAGGGGGAATGGGTGGACGGCCAACGCCAGGGCAACGGCACTGCCACCTATGCCGACGGCACGGTTTACAGCGGTGAATTTGTTGCGGGCCAACGCTCGGGCACAGGTGAAATCGTCATGGGCGACGGCTTTAAATATGTTGGGGCCTGGCTGGATGGCGAAATCCACGGCGAAGGCATGGCGACATACGCCAACGGTGATGTTTACGAAGGCAGCTTTGTTGCCGGACGTCGCCAAGGACAGGGCACCATGACCTATGCATCTGGGACAGTGGCCAGCGGCACCTGGAAAGAAGGCCAATTGGAAGAAGGCACCGCCACGGTCACACAACCCGAAAACTAAGGGCGTTACCAAGGCACGGGTGTACCGGTCCAATCCCAAAACGTGCCTGTTTGATCAGGCCCGGTTTGCAACAAAGTGTTCACAAGCCCCGCAGCGGACTGCTGTGGGGTTATTGTTTTGTATTTGCTTTGAAAATTTTGCGTAAAGGGCGTGGCAACCGTGCCCGGGTGCAATGCCAGAACCGTGGCGTGACGATGGGTGCGTGAAAATTCAATGGCCGCGGTACGCAGCGCTTGGTTGAGGGCCGCCTTTGATGTGCGGTAAGACATCCAGCCCCCTAACCCATTGTCGGCAATGGACCCCACCCGCGCGGACAAAACGGCAAGATGGCTGGGCGTGGTTTTTGGCAACCAGCGCACGGCGTGTTTCAAAACCAACGCGGGCCCAAGGGTGTTGATCTGAAATTGCGCTTCCATGGCCGTTGGGTTCAACGCACGAATGGTCTTTTCTGGCGCATTCCCTGCCCCGTCCAATGCGCCAGTGGCAACAAAAACCAAATCAAATGGGCCTGCAATGCCTGCCAAAACCGCATCTGCGACCGCTGGATCATTGAAATCGAGCCCCCCTTCGGTCCGGCTTAGCCCCGTCACCTCATAACCATGGGCCTGCAATTGCACGCCAATCGCGGCCCCGATGCCGCCCGTATGTCCAATGACCAATGCGTTTTTCATCCCCCACACCTATGGTGGATCGCCCACAGGTCGAGGGGCCGATGGAATTTTTGACTTCACATTACAAATTCATGCGATATGCATGCACCATGAACACGACAACACATAAGCTGTTACTTCTAGCCCTTAGCCTAGGCTGAGCGTGCCCTTCGGCGCGGGACGCTCCTGTTAGCCAGCGCCGAACCCCAGACAAAACACTAAGCTAGAAGAGATGTTCCCATGACCACCGATCATGTATTGATTTTTGACACCACCCTGCGCGACGGCGAACAAAGCCCCGGCGCCACCATGACCCATTCCGAAAAACTGGAAATCGCGGGCATGCTGGACGACATGGGCGTGGATATCATCGAAGCGGGCTTTCCCATCGCATCCGAAGGTGATTACAAAGCGGTTACCGAAATTGCAAAGAACAGCAAGAACGCGGTGATCTGCGGCCTGTCGCGGGCCAATTACAAAGATATCGACCGTTGTTTTGAAGCGGTGAAACACGCAGCCCAACCCCGCATTCACACGTTTATCGGCACGTCCGAATTGCACCGTGCGATTCCGAACCTGACCATGGATGAAATGGCCGATCGAATCCATGACACTGTTACCCACGCGCGCAATCTGTGCGACAATGTGCAGTGGTCCCCCATGGATGCCACCCGCACCGAATGGGATTATCTGTGCCGCGTCGTGGAAATCGCCATCAAAGCCGGGGCCACCACCATCAATATTCCTGATACTGTTGGGTATACCGCGCCGCGTGAAAGTGCCGATTTGATCCGGCGCCTGATTGAAACTGTTCCCGGTGCAGACAACATCATTTTCGCCACCCATTGTCACAATGATTTGGGCATGGCGACAGCCAACAGTCTGGCAGCAGTTGAAGGCGGCGCGCGCCAAATCGAATGTACCATCAACGGGCTGGGGGAACGGGCTGGCAACACCGCTTTGGAAGAAGTGGTGATGGCGATGAAAACTCGTTCGGACATCATGCCGTTCCATACTGGTATCGACACCACAAAAATCATGGCCATCAGCCGCCGAGTTTCGTCCGTTTCGGGCTTTGTTGTGCAACCCAACAAAGCCATCGTGGGTAAAAACGCCTTTGCCCATGAAAGCGGCATTCACCAAGACGGCATGCTGAAGAACCGTGAAAACTTTGAAATCATGCGCCCCGAAGACATCGGCTTGTCCGGCACTTCCCTGCCCCTTGGCAAACACTCAGGTCGCGCGGCATTGCGGGCCAAGTTGAACGAGCTAGGCATAGATTTGGCTGACAATCAACTGAAAGACGTGTTCGTGCGCTTCAAAGACTTGGCCGATCAGAAGAAAGAGGTCTTCGACGACGATTTGTTAGCCCTGGTTTCGGCGGAAGCGTCAGATGAACAATCAGATCGATTGTCAGTAAAATCTTTGCGGGTGATTTGCGGCACCAAAGGGCCGCAATCGGCCGATTTGACCATGGTGGTGGACGGCGTGGAAAGCGAAGTCAGCGCCACTGGCGACGGCCCCGTGGACGCCACGTTTAACGCAGTCAAAGCCATCTTCCCCCATGACGCGCGATTGCAACTGTACCAAGTACACGCCGTTACGGAAGGCACGGATGCCCAAGCCACCGTCAGTGTGCGCATGGAAGAAAACGGCAATATTGCAACCGGGCAATCCGCAGCAACCGATACGGTTGTCGCTTCCGCCAAGGCATATGTGAACGCTTTGAACCGCTTGTTGGTGAAACGTGAACGCGCCGCCACAGGCGAAAATCTCAAAATGGTCAGCTATAAAGACGCCTGATAAACAGTTTTGTTCCAGATGGGCGGCGTGAAGTCGCCTATCTGGCCCTTTAAAACCTGGGCACCACTGATTATAGAGTCTTAAGTCCACACCATAGGAGTCGTGGGCCAACTTGCGTGAGGCACACTATGTTCGGACTGGGCAGTCTTTTTTCATCTGACATGGCCATTGATTTGGGGACAGCGAACACGCTGGTCTACGTCAAAGGCAAGGGCGTAATTTTGAATGAACCTTCGGTGGTGGCTTACCAAGTGAAGGACGGCCAAAAGAAAGCCCTGGCGTTCGGCGAAGATGCCAAACTGATGCTGGGCCGTACGCCCGGATCCATCAAAGCCATCCGACCCATGCGTGACGGCGTGATTGCCGATTTTGACGTCGCTGAAGAAATGATCAAACATTTCATTCGCAAGGTTCACAAACGCACCACCTTCACCAAACCAAAGATCGTGGTGTGTGTGCCCCACGGGGCGACACCCGTTGAAAAACGCGCCATCCGCCAATCTGTTCTGTCAGCTGGCGCGCGCCGCGCGGGTTTGATCGCGGAACCCATTGCAGCAGCCATTGGTGCTGGCATGCCTATCACGGACCCTACGGGATCCATGGTTGTGGATATCGGTGGTGGGACCACTGAAGTCGCGGTTATGTCCTTGGCGGACATTGTTTATGCGCGATCCGCTCGTGTAGGCGGCGACCGCATGGATGAAGCTATCATCAGTTATTTGCGCCGCCAGCACAATTTGCTGGTGGGTGAAGCCACCGCAGAACGCATCAAAACCACCATCGGGACGGCCCGGATGCCCGACGATGGATTGGGGGCCACTATGTCCATTCGCGGACGTGATTTGCTGAATGGCGTGCCCAAAGAAACAGAAATCAACCAAGCCCAGGTGGCCGAAGCATTATCTGAACCCGTGCAACAGATTTGCGAAGCAGTGATGAATGCTTTGGAGGCCACACCCCCCGATTTGGCCGCAGACATTGTGGACCGCGGCGTGATGCTGACCGGTGGCGGGGCATTGTTGGGCGAATTGGACCTGGCGCTGCGTGAACAGACCGGCCTGGCCGTGACTGTGGCCGATGAAAGCTTGAATTGCGTGGCTTTGGGCACAGGGCGCGCGTTGGAATATGAAAAGAAACTTGCCCACGTCATTGACTACGAAAGCTGATCTGGTCGCACCATTGCGAGGAAAAGATGGCAAAACAACACGGTGAAGAAGATGGTTACGCGAGCGCCCTTGGGCGGTTCATGCTGGCCATCGTCATCTTGTTTTTGCTGGCATTTTTTCTGATTTGGCGCATCGACAGCCCCCGGGTTGAACGGGTGCGTATGCAGATCATAGACAGTGTTATCCCGAATTTTGAATGGGCCACAGCACCGCTGACCGCCGTAACAGAAATCGCCAGCAGCTTTCAAAGTTACGCGCGTATTTACGAACAAAACCAAGAATTGCGCCGCGAGCTGTTGAAGATGAAAATCTGGGAGGAACGCGCGCGACAGTTCGAACAAGAAAATGCGCGCTTGCTAGACCTCAATAATGTGCGTTTGGACCCACAAAACACCTTTGTGACAGGCGTGGTGCTGGCCGACAGTGGTGGTCCATTTCGCCAAACTGTTTTGCTGAATGTCGGGGCACGCGACGGTATCCAAGACGGTTGGGCCGTATTGGACGGGCTGGGATTGGTGGGCCGGATTTCGGGTGTGGCAGAACGCACATCACGGGTGATCTTGCTGGGCGATACCGCAAGCCAAATTGCAGTAACCATCGCCCCATCGGGCCAACGTGCCATGATTTTGGGGGACAATTCCGTTTTGCCCCCCATCGAATTCTTGGAAAAACCGGACCTGATCCGCGCAGGTGACCGGGTTTTTACCTCCGGGGATGGTGGGGTTTTTCCCCAAGGCTTATTGGTGGGACAGGTGGTTCAAAGCAGCACCGGTCGTTTGCGGGTGAATTTGGCAGCCGACATTCAGCGCTTGGAATTTTTGCGAGTAGTACGCAACACGACGGTTCCAACCGTGGAAAGCCCCGGTTCCTTGTTGGGCACGCGCCCCTTGGCCCGAGAAGACCAAGATGGATCGTGAAACCCTTTGGCACCTTTCCAGACGGCTTTTGTTTGTTGTCGTATGTGGAATCGTGGTGCTGGTGCAGACCCTGCCCCTGCCCGGCGCGGCAACATCTTGGCCCGATCCTGATCTGATTGTCGCCATCGCGTTTGCCTGGACCTTGCGCCGCCCCAGACTGTTGCCACCATTGTTGGTGGGCGGTGTGGTGTTGTTGGCGGATCTTATTTTGATGCGCCCCCCGGGTTTATGGGCCCTTTTGGTGGTGTTGGGGTGCGTATATCTTGCCTATCGGCAAAAAGATCTGTCGCAAGTGATGTTCGGTATCGATTGGGCTTATGCCGGCGGCACAATTGTGGTGATCCATGCGGTTTATTATCTCTTACAGTTTCCGCTGTTTTTGCCCACCATGGCGGCCGCCCCATTGGCCATGCAGGCTTTGTTCACAATTGCGTCTTACCCCTTGGTGGTCTTTGTATCTGTGCGGGTGTTTGATATATCCAAAGACAGAAAGATCGAGGATATCTGAACCAATATGCGCCGCAGCCCCAACGAAATCGCTGTTTCAAGCCGCCGTATCACGCGACGGGCGTTCCTTTTGGGCACTGCCCAGCTGGGGATTATGGGCGTATTGGGGTACCGCATGCGCCAGTTGCAGGTGGAAGAATCCGAAAAATTCAAACTTTTGGCTGATGAAAACCGCATCAACGAACGGCTAATCCCGCCTGTCAGGGGGCTTATCTTTGACCGTGACGGTCGCCCTGCGGCCATCAACACACCAAATTATCGGTTAACCATGACCCGCGACCAAGCCGGTGACGTGGAAACGGTGCTGGCAGACTTGCAAAAGCTGATCGCAATCGAAGATGACCAACTGGAAAAAACCAGAACCGAACTCAAACGTCGCAGCCCCTTTGTTCCCGTAATCGTTGCGCAGAACTTAAGCTGGGAAGAATTTTCTTTGGTGGCAGCCAATGCCCCGGTTTTGCCAGGGATCACCACAGAAGTTGGTTTTACCCGTCGGTATCCTTTGGGTAAAAATCTGACCCATGTGGTGGGTTATGTCGGACCTGTCAGTGATTTTGATCTATCGCGCATCGAAGATCCGGACCCGCTTTTGCAAATCCCGCGGTATCAAATTGGAAAAACCGGTGCAGAAGAAAAATTGGAACTCGATTTGCGCGGCAAAGCTGGCATTCAGCGCAACGAAGTAAACGCCGCAGGGCGTGTCATGCGCCATTTGGATCGCACTGAACCCACAGCCGGGTCAGAAATTCAGCTGACCATTGATACAAAACTGCAAAACTATGTCCTTGCGCGATTGGGGGATATTTCTGCGTCTTGCGTTGTGATGGACACCACCAATGGTGATCTTTTGGCGGTCGCCAGCACCCCAACGTTTGACGCCAATCTGTTTGTGGGTGGGATTTCGGTCAAAGATTATAACGGTCTGCGGGATAACAAATTTGGCCCCCTTCGGGCAAAAGCCGTTCAGGGGATTTACCCCCCGGCCTCTACATACAAAATGATCACCGCCTTAGCCGCCCTTGAGGCGGGTGTGATTACACCCACTGAACAGGTTGAATGCAAAGGCCACATCGAAGTTCACTTCAACAAATTCAACTGCTGGAACCGTGGGGGCCACGGCAAAATGGCATTGCAGCAAGCTTTGATGAAAAGTTGCGATGTGTACTTCTATGAATTGGCTCAGCGTTTGGACAACGAAGACTTTGCAAACATGGCGCGCCGCTTCGGGATCGGGGTTCGCCACGATGTGCCATTGAGTGCGGTTCAACGGGGCGTGGCCCCTGACAATGCCTGGAAAGTGGAATCCAAAGGAGAACGTTGGTTGTTGGGTGACACCATCAACGCGTCCATTGGTCAGGGTTTTGTGTTGGCTTCCCCTTTGCAGCTTGCGGTCATGACGGCGCGATTGGGTTCCGGCAAAATCGTCAACCCTCGCTTGGTGAACACCGTGGATACAATTCCCCAACCGTCTGGTGTCGTGGGAGATTTGGACGTCAATCCGGAACATCTGGCCCTCGTGCAAAAGGCAATGTTTGGAGTGGCTAACCGCCGGGCGGGCACTGCCTATGGCACGCGCACCATCTGGGACAAATACAAACTGGCCGGCAAAACTGGCACCGCGCAGGTCAGCCGGATCAGAACCGCAGCGGATCGAAACAACGCCAATCGGCCGTATCATCTGCGCGACCACGCGTTGTTCGTCAGCTATGCGCCGTTTGACAATCCAAAATATGCCGTTTCGGTGGTGGTGGAACACGGCGGCAGTGGCGGTGCTGTTGCGGCACCCATTGCCCGTGACATTTCGCTGTTTGCACAGATGGGACAGGTTCCACCGGTTGGGGCCTATCCCAAAAATGTCCGCAAAAAAGTTGCCAGTGAACAAAGCAAAATCTGGCAACACTTGGACGATCTGGACACCATCGGAACCACGGACCAAGCATGAGTTATCTTGAGCACCGTATATCCGTTGTCCCAACGGGATTTCGCAAGATATTGGCGCTGCATTGGCCGGTTCTGTTGTTGTTGTCTGCCATCGCAGGCGTCGGATTTTTGATGCTGTATTCTGTGGCTGGCGGCAACGCAGGGCAATGGGCCACCCCGCAGATGCAACGCTTTATGGTGGGGATGTTTGGCCTGTTTTTGGTGGCAATGACCCCGATCCATTTTTGGCGCAACGTGTCCTTCATGGCTTATGCTGTGGCACTGGTCCTTTTGATCGTGGTGGAGTTTTTCGGCGTCCAAGGCATGGGCGCGCAACGCTGGATTGATCTTGGTTTTATGCGCCTTCAACCGTCCGAGGTGATGAAAATCGCCTTGGTTATGTTGCTGGCCGCGTATTATGACTGGCTACCCTTACACCGTACATCCCGGCCCTTTTGGGTCTTGCTGCCGCTGTTTTTCATTTTACTGCCTGTCCTGCTGGTGTTGCGCCAACCTGATTTGGGAACCTCCCTTTTGTTGGTGATGGGCGGCGGTGCCATCATGTTTTTGGCGGGGGTGCATTGGGCATATTTTGTCACGGTTATCGCTGCTGGGGCTGGAATGGTTTACGCCATTTTCGAAAGTCGCGGTGAAAGCTGGCAGCTTTTGAAAGATTATCAATATCGCCGTATCGATACGTTCATTGACCCATCTTCGGACCCATTGGGCGCGGGATACCACATTAGCCAAGCCAAGATTGCCCTTGGTTCCGGCGGCTGGACCGGTCGTGGCTTTATGGAAGGCACGCAATCGCGGCTGAACTTTTTGCCCGAAAAACACACCGATTTTATCTTCACAATTCTTGCCGAAGAGTTTGGTTTCGTGGGCACGATATCATTGCTGGCACTGTATTTGTTGCTGACGATCTTCTGCATATTTGCGGCCACCTCCATGAAGGACCGGTTTTCGTCGCTGGTCACCCTGGGGATTTCCATCACCTTCTTTTTGTTTTTCGCGGTCAACATGGCCATGGTTATGGGACTTGCCCCGGTTGTGGGGGTTCCGTTGCCTTTGGTCAGCTACGGCGGATCGTCGATGTTAATTTTGCTGCTGGGGTTCGGCGTGATGCAAAGCGCCTATGTCCATCGGCCACGGTCAAAGTCTGGTCAATGACTCTCAATATCCTTTTTGCCGGGCGCGAAGCGCAATTCAAAACGTACCGCGACGAAGTGGAAACGGGTCTGGCGCGCGCAGGTCTTTCGGCCCAGGTTGTCCAATCCCATGATCCGGCCGATGTGGATTACATCATTTACGCCCCCAACAGTGCGGTTCAAGATTTCACCCCCTTCACCAAATGTAGGGGTGTGTTGAACCTGTGGGCTGGGGTCGAAAAAGTGGTGGGCAACGCGACCTTGACCCAACCGTTGGTGCGCATGGTGGATCCGGGGCTGACCCTGGGTATGGTGAACTGGGTCACTGGCCATTGCTTGCGGTACTTACTGGAATTTGACCGCATGACCCACAATCCCCAACAGGTTTGGGATGACACACCGCCCCCCCTTGCAAGTGATTGGCAAGTTACCATTCTGGGCCTTGGCGCGCTGGGTCACGCCTGCGCCACGGCGTTAATACACCAAGGGTTTCAGGTGGCTGGCTGGTCACGGCGGCAAAAGGAAATTGATGGTGTGGCCTGCTATGCAGGTCCCGACGGCTTGCGTACTGCGCTGAATAACTCAAATATTGTTGTTTTGTTACTGCCAGATACCCCCAAAACAGAACATGTGATTAACGCCCAAACTTTGGGCCATATGCCAAAAGGCGGTTTTATTTTGAACCCCGGACGTGGCCCACAAATTGAAGACGCCGCATTGATTGATGCCATGAACACCGGCCATTTGGCTGGGGCCACGTTGGATGTGTTTCGCACCGAACCCCTGCCCCAAGATCATCCCTTTTGGGGGCACCCCAAAATTACCGTAACGCCCCACATCGCCTCCGCCACACGAACCAACACGGCCGCCGCCAGCTTGGTGGACAACATAATTCGCTGCGAAAACGGACAGCCGATGTTGAACCAAGTGGACCGCAGCGCGGGATATTAACGTAAAATCGGTGGCTTTTCAGGGTCGCTGCCGGGGGTCTGTAAGGGTTGGGCCTTGGGCGATTGCGGGATATCCAAGCGCAACCCAATCCTGCTGAGCCGATCATGCAAAACTGTGCCAGACTGCGCGAAGGCCACACTGGTCGCGGGCATTTCCACGCCAGAAAATGTCACCATATCTTGCACTATTTGCGACAGCGCCCCTTCAGCATCCGCAACCGCGTCAATGAAGAATAAGATCAACTGTGGCGCGTCCCCATTTTGCATTTGGGCCAGAATGGCGTGATCTGCCCGGTCACGGCATGCCGGCAACGTCGCATCCAAGGCCTCCACGACGTTCAGATCAGCAAGACTTGCGGGTTCTAAAGCGTCCAAATCCGGGGCAGCCTGTTCTGGCTGAAATGCCAGGTGCTCCGCCATCCAGTCAATCGTAGGGGCATCTAAGAAGTATGACCAAACGCTTCCGGTGGGGTTGATCACGCACCCCAGAGACTGACCGGCCAGCATTTCCACCAGCACCCGTCCCGACAATGTCACTTGATCCGCCTGCCCCGCAGCAAACGCTGCCAGATTTTCTAAACTGTCAAACACCACAACGCTGGACTGCGCTTCCACATCTCGCAAAAGCGGGGTTATGCTGTCATCCCCGCCTTCCCCATCCAATGCCAAATGCACCTCAGCCCGTAAGAAAGCCCCTAAGAAAGCAACCCGGCGCGATGCATGGTCCGGGGCCACGGCATATCGATCGAAAGCAGTTTGAAGGGCAGTGGTCATTGGCGCAGCACCTTTTGTACGCGGGATTTCAATTCGGGTAACACGTCTGTTTCAAAGAATGGGTTGGCCTTCAACCAACTGGTGTTGCGCCACGATGGGTGCGGCACGACAAAAGTGTTTGGCGCATAGTCTGCCCAAGCCTTGACCCGCGCTGTCACCCCCATGGACCCAGGCAAATGCCAATCTTGGGCATAACGCCCAATCAACACAGTCAATTGCACAGACTGCAAGTCATCCATAACAGCTTGTCGCCAGGTGGTGGCGCAAATCTTGGGCGGGGCCAGGTCGTGGCCCTTGCTGTTATACCCAGGGAAACAAAACGCCATGGGCACCACCGCAAACAAAGATGTGTCATAGAACGTGTCACGATCCACCCCTAACCAATCGCGCAACCGATCCCCTGACCGGTCATCAAAGGGCCTGCCCGAAGTATGCACACGCATCCCAGGCGCTTGGCCTGCCAACAATATTCTGGCGTTTGGCTGAAACCACGCCACAGGGCGGGGCCGATGGGCGGTGTGTGTGAGCGCAAACCGCGTGGCACACAGGGAACACTTTTGAATTTGCGACCTAAGGTCCGGCATACCGTTGTTCCCCATTGTTCTTTGCAGTAATGCACACGCGGCGAGTCGTCGCTGCAACAATGCCTTACAATAATAACGGAGTGTCGGGATGTACCGCGTTAGCAAATTTATATCTGAATATTCGGTTTTATTGATACTTGGGGCGATTATCGCCCTGATTTGGGGCAACTTAGACCCTAAAGGGTATCACCACTTTGTGGAATGGCCACTGTGGTTCAACGACTACGTTGGTTTGAGCACTGAAGACTGGATCAAAAAGTACGGCAAAGGGTACGACGGGTTTGCCTATGCTGGCACATCCAAAGTGCTTTCGCTGCATTATCTAGTGAACGACATGCTGATGGCGTTCTTCTTCGCGGTTGCTGCGAAAGAAGTTTGGGAAGCCGTCATTTTGAAAAACGGGTCCTTGCGAGGCAAAAAAGCAGCCACCCCATTGTTTGCCACTGTTGGCGGCATGGCAGGTCCAATTGCGATTTATCTCGGTCTGGCCGCCATTATGGGGTCTGAAACATACAATGCTGTGGCCAATGGTTGGGCGATCCCCACCGCGACAGACATCGCATTCTCTTACTTAGTGGGCCGTTTGGTCTTCGGCGCAGGTCACCCGGCTGTGCGTTTCTTACTGTTGTTGGCCATTGCCGACGACGCGGCTGGCCTGATCATCCTGGCAATCTTTTACCCACAAGGTGATTTGGCGCTTAGCTGGTTGTACCTGTCAGTCGGCGCATCCGCCGTTGCATATTTGGCATTCAACTACCTGCCACGCCGCATGGACCGCGGAAACCAATTGCGCCCAATGTCCACCAAAGTGCGCAAGATCTTCTCGTTTTGGCCCTATGCCGTTGCAGCTGCACTGTCTTGGTACGGCTTTATGCGCGCAGGCTTGCACCCTTCATTGGGTCTGCTGCCTGTTGTTCCAGCCATTCCACATGCGGATCGTGCTTTCGGGATCTTCTCAGAGGCGGAAAAATACCTGACCGATTTGTTGAACCAAATCGAACACGGCCTGAAATACCCGGTCGAAATCATCTTGTTCTTCTTTGGACTTTTGAACGCCGGTGTTGAATTCAGTTCCATGGGGTCTGCCACTTGGCTGGTTCTGGCTGGCTTGATGATCGGTAAACCGTTTGGTGTTCTTTTGTTCGGCTACATCGGGGCACGCGTTCTGAATTTGGGCTTGCCAGACGGCATGCGCATCATTGACCTGTTTGTCATCGGCTGTGTGGCGGCCATCGGCTTTACCGTCAGCTTGTTCATTGCTGCCGTTGCCTTTGAAAACGGTCCTGTCCAAGACGCCGCGAAAATGGGCGCACTGTTCAGCTTTGCAGCAACACTCATGTCCTTTGCGGCAGGGTACTTCTGCAAGGTCGAGAAAAAGCACCTGTAATCGGCAAGTCCTTGCCGCTTATTGTTGATCCCAGCGCTGTAATAATGGCGCTGGGATATGCATTGTTGCGTTACAGCTCGTAATTTTGCCATATTCCCAGTACAAAAAACGAAAAATAAACCAATATGAGTACTATTGGTTAAAACACCCGGCGCACTGCCGGGACGTGCGAGTAAGGGCAGATGCTGGAATTTGAAAATGTCAGCAAGTCATTTTGGACAGGGACGCAACGCAAGGTGATCCTGGACCGTGCTTCGTTCCGTGTGGAACTGGGGCGGTCTCTTGGTATCTTGGCGCCAAATGGCACTGGCAAATCCACCCTAATCAACATGATGGCCGGACTGGAAAAACCAGACGAAGGCGAAATCCGCCGCGGCTGTAATATATCCTTCCCGCTTGGGTTCATGGGCGGCGTCGTTCCCAAACACACAGCACAAGAAAACAGCCGCTATATTGCCCGTCTGTATGGTTTGGACCCCGACTATGTGGAAGCGTTCTGCCGCTGGATGGTGGACATCAAAGAATACTTCGAAATGCCCATCGCCACTTACAGCGCGGGGATGAAATCACGCTTCACCTTTGCGCTGATGTTGGCATTGGATTTTGACATGTATCTGATCGACGAAGGCATGCCGTCTTCGACAGACGTGAATTTCAACAAAAAGGCCGGCGACATTCTTCGTGAGCGGCTGGCAAATACCACGGTTGTCATCGTCAGCCACCAAGCAAACACACTGGAAAAATTCGCCACTTCGGCGGGTGTGTTGCTGAATGGCCGTTTCACGATGTTCGACACTTTGGATGAGGCGAAAGAGATGTATGACTACGAAACTCAAAGCTAAAAAGTACCGCACGCCCCAAGCCATTCCGGAACCCGCAGCCAAAGCGGCAGCACCTTCTCCTGCGCCGCAGGCAAAACCAAAGCCAAAACTGGCTGAGGTGCGCCCCAACGAACCAATTTTGCCCACCGTGGATGAACAGGGCGAAACCCCTGATATTGGTCCGCGCCCCACGCCCCCAAAGGCACCCGCAGCCGCCCCCGATGGCGCCATTGATGCCATTCGCAAAGAAGGGCTAACAGGCCGCCAATTGCGCATGGCCCGCCGCACGGCACAACGCCACAACATCCCTGCCACATCTGACTTTGATGCTGTGCGATTGTTGCGCGAACAAGGCATTGACCCGTTTCAACGGTCCAACATGTTGGCCACCACAGGCCCCGGCGAAGGCCAGGCCCTGGCAAAGATTGATAAGGTTCAGTTGCCGCAAACCGTTGCAGATAAAGAAACCTTGCCGTCCACAGAAACCGATGATCCTGCCGCACGCCGCGCCACAGAAATTGAAGCGATCCAACGCGATATTGTCCGCCGCCGCCAAAAACGGATGACCCTGCTGGGGGTCCGCCTGGCATTCTTTGTGGGTTTGCCTGCGCTGATCTGCGGCTATTACTTCTACAACATTGCCACGCCAATGTACGCCACCAAGTCGTCTTTCTTGATCCAACAAAACGAATCTCAGGCATTGGCAGGTGGTGGTGGCGGCTTGGGTGGTCTGATTGGCGGCGGCCCTGCCATCACAGATTCCATTGCGGTTCAGGGTTATTTGACATCGGCAGCAGCCATGCGCCGTTTGAACGAAGATATTGGTTTCAAAACCCACTTTAGTGGCGATGAAATCGACCCCCTGACCCGCCTGGGTGAAGATGCAACGGATCAAGCCGCTTACAAAATCTATAAGAAAAACGTGAAAATCGGGTATGACCCAACAGAAGGCATTATCAACATGGAAGTTATCGCCGCCAGCCCAGAGGCGAGCGAGAATTTTTCAAAAGCCTTGATTGGGTATGCCGAAGAACAAGTTTCTGACCTGACGCTGCGATTGCGCGAAGACCAGATGAGCGGTGCACGCGAAAGCTTCCAAGAAGCGGAAGAAAAGCGGCAACAAGCCCTTGAGCGCGTTGTTGCCCTCCAACAAGATTTGAAGATCGTAGATCCCATCGGCGAAAATGCTGCCATTCTTGGTCAGATTTCCGGGTTGGAAGCGGAAATGTCTGTTCTGAACCAACGCCTGGACGTGCAATTGGCCAACCGTCGACCTAACGCGGCCAAGGTAAATGGTTTGCAGCTCCAAATCCGGACCAAAACAGGTGAAATCCAGCGGCTTCGCAGCCAGTTAACAGACGATACGTCTTCAAGTGAATCCATCGCCACGAAAACAGCGCAATTGCGTGTAGCAGAAGCGGATTATGAAACCCGTAACTTGATGCTGCAAACCGCGCTTCAATCCTTGGAAACATCGCGCGAAGCGGCGGATCGCCAAGCCCGATATTTGGCACAATCCATTCCGCCCGTCGCACCTGACGAACCGACCTACCCAAGGAAGTTCGAAAACACCATCCTGGCGTTTCTGATCTTTGGCGGCATCTATCTAATGATGTCCCTGACCGCCTCTATCTTGCGTGAACAAGTATAGTTTGCGCCAACGACACACATCAATATTTCACAACCGGCCCCGTGCCGGTTGCGACCGTTTATAAAGGACGTTCCCCGTGACAAAACCACTGACAATAGTTTCGCAGAATACCTGGGAATTCCTGCGCGATCCAATGATCACACCAACTGGATTTCGCGAATATGACGCGCGTTGGCGCTTTCCAGATGAAATCAACCTGCCCGGCATCACAGCCATCGGTTTGGGGCTGGGCACCCAAATGCGCCGCCGGGGCATTGAACCAGTCATTGCTGTAGGCAATGACTATCGCGATTATTCCCTGTCCATCAAAAACGCGCTGATCGTTGGGTTGATGCAAGCTGGGATCCACGTCAAAGACATCGGCCCTGCCCTGTCCCCCATGGCATATTTCAGTCAGTTTCACTTGGACGTGCCCGCTGTGGCCATGGTCACAGCCAGCCACAACCCCAATGGCTGGACCGGCGTAAAAATGGGCTTTGATCGCCCTTGCACCCATGGCCCCGATGAAATGGGTGAATTGCGCGACATCGTTCTTGGCGGTGAAGGCAAATCCCACGCAGGCGGCATGTATGAGTTTGTGTCCGGCGTTCGCGAAGCGTATTTGGATGATCTGGTGGGCGACTTCAAAGTATCCCGCCCCTTAAAAGTGGTCTGCGCCACAGGCAACGGCACGGCGGCGGCCTTTGCGCCCGAACTGTTCAAACGCATGGGCGTTGAAGTTGTCGAAAGCCACACAACATTGGATTACACTTTCCCCCACTACAACCCAAACCCCGAAGCCATGGAAATGTTGCACGACATGTCGGACAGCGTAAAGGCCAGCGGCGCAGATATGGCGCTGGGTTTTGATGGTGACGGTGATCGCTGCGGTGTGGTGGATGATGAAGGTGAAGAAATATTCGCCGACAAGGTGGGCGTGATCATGGCCCGCGACCTGGCAAAAATTTATCCAAACTCCACCTTTGTGGCGGATGTGAAATCCACAGGCCTGTTCGCCAGTGACCCCGAATTGCAAGCCCATGGCGTGACAGCCGACTATTGGAAAACGGGCCACAGCCACATGAAACGGCGGGTCAAAGAAATCGGCGCGCTGGCCGGTTTTGAAAAATCCGGTCACTACTTTTTGGCCGAACCGATTGGCCGGGGATATGATTGCGGCATGCGGGTTGCCGTTGAAATTTGCAAATTGATGGACCGTAACCCGGACATGAAAATGTCCGATCTGCGCAAGGCTTTGCCTAAAACATACTCCTCCCCCACCATGTCACCTTATTGTGCGGACACGGAAAAATACGACGTGTTGGATAGAATTGTGGACCGTTTGGCAGATCACGCAAAAGTCGGCGGGACAATCGGCGGGCGCGCGATCAAAGAAGTGGTGACCGTAAATGGCGCCCGTGTCATCTTGGATAACGGCGGCTGGGGTTTGGTGCGGGCATCGTCCAACACACCTAACCTGGTGGTGGTTTGCGAAAGCCCCGAAAGCGATGAAGAACTGCGCGCAATCTTTGCAGATATTGATGGTGTGATCCGCACTGAACCTTCAGTTGGCGAATACGACCAAACGCTTTAAATTTCCGTGTCGCAAGGGCTTGCAACAGCCAAGCAACTTGCGTATCTGGGCCGGGTGTTGGGATGTAGCTCAATGGTAGAGCAACAGTTTTTGGTACTGTAGGCTATAGGTTCGAGTCCTATCATCCCAGCCAACCACACCCACCGTTTTAGAAGGTGTAAAGTCTCCGCGATTACTGGCGT
>JAHDCP010000091.1 GCA_020629775.1 Planktomarina sp. | reverse complement strand
TCGAAATCCAGGCGCTTTTGGTATTCTTCGACGGACGCCGCATGGGGAATAACCGCCAGGCGTTTTTGCAAACCTTCGTTGGATTGACGGCGCAATTCTTCGATTTCATCGTCGGCGAATTTGGGCAAAATCGGATCACGCTTGTACGCTTTGAATGCGCACCGCCTTGCGATTTCGACCGTGGTTTCCAACGCTTCTGGCAGGTCCGCGAACAACACGGCCATTTCCGCCGGGGTTTTCAGATAGTGTTGGGGTGACAGGCGGCGGCGCGGTTCTTGTTGGTCCACATAGGCGCCCTCCGCCACACACAATAACGCATCGTGGGCTTCATACATGTCTGATTTGGGGAAATAGACATCGTTGGTGGCCACCAAAGGCAGGTCCATGGCGTATGCCATTTCAATAAATGCTTGTTCCGTCAGACGTTCCGCCTCGGCCTGGCTGCCATCTTCACGGGGATGGCGCTGCAGTTCCACATACAACCGGTCGCCAAAGCCCGCCTTCAGCTGGTCCATCAGGGCCTGGGCTTTGGTGGTTTGCCCATTTTGCAACAACGTTCCAACCGGGCCGTTTGGGCCACCCGTTAAACAAATCACATCAGCTGCGTGGTCCAAGACTTGGTCCACGGTGGCCTGGGGCAACTGCCCATCTTCTTTCAGATACAGGCACGAATTCAGCGCCATCAGATTTTCATATCCGGCTTCCGTTTGGGCCAGAAGCACCAAAGGCGCCGGGTCGCGCGGGCGCGCGCCGGGTTCGGCGGGGTCAAAGCACACATCAATCTGGCACCCCATAATGGGTTGCACCCCAGCCTTGGCGGCCCCTTCGCCAAACTCCAATGCACAAAACATGTTGTTGGTGTCGGTAACAGCCACGGCCGGCATGCCCATGCCAGCAATCATGTCCGGCAATTTCTTCAACCGCATCGCCCCTTCCAGCAGGGAATACTCGGTGTGAACGCGCAAATGGATGAAAGTCGGTTGGGTCATTCCGCGACCATAGGCAAATTTTTGGCAGAGATGAAGATTTTGTGGATCACAAAATCAGACAAAATCTCAATGAGATTTTGGGCGCCGGAAGGCAAAGTCTGATCTTGTTTTGCGCGAATGACCCGCATTGCCTGCACAACCACTCATCACACATGCCAACAGTGCTTGGAGTTATACAACATGGTAAAAACACAAACTTGGTTGATTATAGTGGCCGCAGCCACGATGGCCTTGCAAGGCTGCAAGGCCGAAGACAAGTACGCACGCGCTCTGTTTGACGACCAAATTCCTTACAGCCAGGTTTTGGTTTCCAAACTTTATTTTGCCGACAAATACTATGGATGCACCTTTGCGGGCGTGCAACTTACCGACGCGGCCCCTACCGCGCCACCAACCTATTCCTTGCAGGAAAGGGGCCAGGGCAAATATTGGACGTGGAATTTGAAATTTGGCGGGGATTGGCAAGCCAGCCCACTTTCAGATCAGCCGAAGTCGGAAATGACGGTTTACGCTAAACAGTGTATGTCGGAATTGCCCGATGATGTTGAAGCCATGGCCTTGAAGGCCCTTTCTGAAGAAGGAAGTTGGTACATCCTCAAGCAGCGATCCTATGAAAGTACCTTTCTTTATATCTATTCCCCAAAAGAAAAATTAGCGTTGAAATTCAGACATGGTGACTGATGCAAGCACAAAATCAAGTCCCAGGTTAATTAGCCATTTGGCTTAGTGACTTGACGCACCGCACCCCTTGGCTTACTTAGCCCCATGGATAACAATTACGATTCTTACTTCCAAGCCCTGGCCGACGCTACCCGCCGCGCCGTGGTGGAACGTTTAGTTCAAGGACCTGCCACGGTCAGCGAACTGCACGCCCCCCACGCCATGGCCCTGCCCACCTTTCTCAAGCACCTGAAGGTGCTGGAACGCAGTGGGCTTGTACGGTCCGAAAAGAAGGGTCGCGTGCGCACCGTGCACATTGAAGCCCTGCCCCTGGCCGCCGCCGAACGCTGGATCGCCCAGCAACGTAACGTCTGGGACGGCCGTTTGGACAAATTGCAAACCCTGGCTGAACACATTGAGCTGAACGATCCCAACCCGGAGTAACCCCATGTTGCATGATACATTAACCTTCACCCGCACCATCGCCGCCCGCCCGGCCCATGTATACCATTGCATGACCGATCCGGCCGCCCGCCAAATCTGGAACAGCCCGGACGCAGATGCGGTGTTTCGCGTTTCAAACCCTGGGCCCGCTGTCGCCGGTGGGCGCGAAACTGGAACCGTTGGACCGGCAGATAACCCTTACGTCACGGCCCATGCCGATTGGATCATCACCACCCCCGGCGTGCAGCTGGTCTATGCCGAAACGTTGGAAGCAGACGGCATGGCCCTGGCCACTGCCCTGGCCTGCGCCGCGTTTGAGGGCGTGGACGGCAAAACCCAGATGACATTGCTTGTGCAAATCACCAGCTTCACCGGCCAAGATACTGTGGATGAAGTGCGGGCCGGATGGGACCACGCTGTGGGCGCCATGGCAGCGTTTGCCGAAAAGTGACGGGGTGACCCGGCCCTTAACGTTGTTTTTCATTGAATAGCCACCGGGTGCATGGCAGCATCCGGCAAAGAGCGCTCAATAGGAAGACACAAAATGCGACACATATTGCTGCTTACATCCGCCGTTGCCTTGATGGGATGTGCCAACAACCCCGCCCTCAACAGCCTTTCCGGCACCACCCCTTCAGATTCAATTTCCGTGAAGTACGACGCCAAAACTGGTGATTTTATTGGCTTTGCAGGAACAGACTGGACAAAAGAACAGGTCTTCAGCGGCGACGCCGTGACGCCTTGCCCTGGGAATAAACAAGCCATCTACCAAACATGGCTGCAAGCCAGTGGCGATGCGACCTATTCCAAATTCTTCGGTCGCTGCATCGAAAAATAAGACAACTGGCGCGCGCAGGTGGTGGTCCTTAGAACCCACCGCGCGCGTTTTGGGATCTTCGATTTTGGCTAAGGGTGGTGTTTGTGCAACGGCTGCCTTCCAGATCAAATTTCGCAAAAACCCTTTGCCATTTGAATTTTCTGTGGCACAAAAATAGTGCCCGCTCTACGCCGCATCGACCGGGCACTTGCAACCACACGCTGGGTAACGCGGCCTGAGACTTTCATGAACATTACGTTTTCTCTGAACGGGAAGGCTGTCACGGCGCAATCCGACACGGGGCTTGAAACCTTGTTGGATCATCTGCGCTTGGATCACGGCCTGAACGGCACGAAAGAAGGCTGCAACGAAGGTGACTGCGGGGCCTGTTCTGTTATCGTGACGGGCCAAGACGGTGTGCCGCGCGCGATGAATGCGTGCATTCTTATGTTGCCCCAAATCCAAGGCAAAGCGGTGCGCACCGTCGAAGGGGTGTCTGCCCCAGACGGCACGTTGCACCCTGTCCAACAGGCCATGGTGGACCACCACGGCAGCCAATGCGGGTTTTGCACGCCGGGGTTCATCACCACCATGGCGGCCAACCACGCGGGCGGGATCACGAACCATGAAACTGCATTGGCAGGCAATCTGTGCCGTTGCACCGGATACGCCCCCATTTTGCGGGCTGCCAAAGCCGCTGAACAAATGGATGTGCCCGTATGGATAAAGGACGCCGGCGCGGGCGATGTGGCCAGCACGGACGGCATTTTTTGCCCATCCAATGCCGATGAATTGGCTGGCTGGTACGCAGCCAACCCAGACGCCACGTTGATTGCCGGCGGCACCGATGTGGGGCTCTGGGTCACCAAGCAATTGCGCGATTTGGCCCCTGTCGCCTTCTTGGGGCACGC
This sequence comes from Planktomarina sp., assembly GCA_020629775.1. Taxonomy (GTDB): domain Bacteria; phylum Pseudomonadota; class Alphaproteobacteria; order Rhodobacterales; family Rhodobacteraceae; genus Planktomarina. The sequence continues at coordinate 6,373 of JAHDCP010000091.1, read as the reverse complement.
AAAAGATCTGACCGGCATCCAAGACCAGGGCGATGCCTGGCGCATCGGGGCCATGGCCACCATCACCGAAGTGATGGATTTGGTGAAAGACGTATACCCCAGCTTGCACACCATGTTGGCCCGTTATGGCAGCCCCCAAGTGCGCAACGCCGCCACCATCGGCGGCAACATCGCCAACGGATCCCCCATCGGGGACGGCCCGCCCGCCCTTATTGCAGCCGGGGCCACCTTGCATTTGCGCCAGGGCGATGCCCGGCGGGACTTGGCGTTGGAAGATTTCTTCATCGAATATGGCCAACAAGACCGCGCCCCAGGCGAATTTGTCGAAGCCATCACCCTGCCCAAAACCGCGCGGAATTTGCGGTGCTACAAACTGTCCAAACGGTTTGACCAAGACATCAGTGCGGTGTGCGGTTGCCTGTCTGTGGATGTGGCAAATGGAATTGTGACCCAGGCCCGCGTAGCCTTTGGCGGCATGGCTGGAACCCCAAAACGGGCACCCCTGGCTGAAGCAGCATTGATGGGCCAACCTTGGATCGCTGAAACTGTGGCGCAAGCGGCCCAGGCCATGGCAGGGGATTTCACCCCCTTGTCGGACATGCGCGCCAGCGCGGACTACCGAATGGCCACAGCCCAAAATATGCTGACCCGCTTTTTTGCCGATGTGACAGGCCAAACCACGGCCATTCAGGGGGTAAACCCATGAGCGTTTCCACCAGCGGCGTCACCGCGAAATTGCCCCACGACACAGCCCGCGAACATGTGACAGGCCACGCCCGATATGTGGACGACATCCCAGCCCCTGCGGGGAGCCTGCATCTGTGCTTTGGCACATCACAAGTGGCGGCGGGCAAGATCACGGGCATGGATTTGACTGCTGTGCGCCGCGCGCCGGGCGTGGTGGATGTGCTGACCGCAGCTGAATTGCGATTTGCCAATGACGTGTCCCCATCGGCCCATGATGAACCGTTGTTGGCGGATGGCACCGTGCAGTATGTGGGCCAGCCTGTGTTTTTGGTGGTGGCCGACAGCCATTTGGCGGCGCGCAAAGCGGCCCAATTGGGCAAAGTGGATATCGCCCCCACCACAGCATTGCTGACCATCGAAGATGCCATGGCCGCCGACAGCCGCTTTGAAGACGGGCCCCGTGTTTACGCCAAAGGCGACGCAGCCAAAGCATTGGACCAAGCCCCCCACCGCCTGACCGGGCGATTGGATATGGGTGGGCAAGAACACTTCTATTTGGAAGGCCAGGTGGCGATGGCCCTGCCGGGTGAAGGCGATATGAAAGTGCATTCGTCGTCCCAGCACCCCACGGAAATTCAGCACAAAGTGGCGGAAGCCCTGGGGGTGCCCTTCCACCAAGTTACCGTCGAAGTGCGCCGCATGGGCGGCGGATTTGGCGGCAAAGAAAGCCAAGGCAACGCACTGGCTGTGGCTTGTGCCGTGGCCGCACAGCGGACGGGACGCCCGTGCAAAATGCGGTACGACCGCGACGATGATTTCATGATCACCGGCAAACGCCACGACGCCCGCGTGGACTATGACGTTGGGTTTGATGATCAGGGCCGCGTTCTGGGGATCGACTTCACGCATTACTTCCGGTGCGGGTGGGCGCAAGATTTGTCTTTGCCGGTGGCGGACCGGGCCATGTTGCACGCCGACAATGCATACGACCTGCCGCACGCGCAGATCACCAGCCACCGCCTTAAAACCAACACCCAAAGCGCCACGGCGTTTCGCGGGTTTGGCGGCCCCCAAGGCATGGTGGGGATCGAACGGGTGATGGACCACATCGCGCACCATCTGAATTTGGATGGGGCCGCAGTGCGGGAAAGAAATTATTATGTCTCCGGCGGGCGTATTTCAGACCAAAAGACGCCAGGAACCACGCCATATGGGATGGCGGTGACGGACTTTAATCTGGATGATTTGAGCGCCAAATTGTTGGCCACATCCCAGTATGCCAAACGTCGTGCGGCGGTGGCGGATTGGAATGCCAAGAATGACATCTTGAAAAAGGGCATTGCCTTCAGCCCGGTTAAATTTGGGATTTCCTTTACCCTGACCCAGCTGAATCAAGCGGGTGCCTTGGTGCAGATTTACAGCGATGGGTCGATCCTGATTAACCATGGCGGCACAGAAATGGGCCAGGGGCTGTTCCAAAAAGTGGCGCAAGTGGCAGCCACGACCTTGGGCGTGCCGCGCGATGTGATCCGCCCATCGGCAACTGCCACGGACAAGGTGCCCAACACATCGGCCACCGCCGCGTCATCGGGCACGGATTTGAACGGCATGGCAGTGCGTGACGCCTGTTTGAAATTGCGCGCCCGTTTGTGTGACCACTTGGGCGATCCAGACGCAAAGTTTGAAGACGGGGTGGTGACATCCAAGGGCCGGGAGTTGAGCTTTGCAGACCTGGCAACCCAAGCCTGGGCGGCGCGGGTGTCCCTGTCTGCCACGGGGTTTTACGCCACGCCGGACATTGCGTGGGACCGTATTGCAGGCAAAGGACGGCCGTTCTTTTACTTCGCCTACGGCGCATCGGTCAGCGAAGTGGTAATTGACACGTTAACGGGTGAAAACCGCACCTTGCGGGTGGATATATTGCATGACTGCGGGTCATCTTTGAATGCAGCATTGGACATTGGCCAGATCGAAGGCGGATACGTTCAAGGTGCCGGGTGGTTGACCATGGAAGAACTGGTTTGGGATGACGCGGGGCGTTTGCGCACCCATGCCCCCAGCACGTACAAAATTCCAGCAGCCAGTGACGCGCCAGATATCTTCAATGTGGATTTATGGGATGCGCCAAACCCGGCCGACACGATTTACAAATCCAAAGCCGTGGGGGAACCGCCCTTTATGCACGGGATTTCCACGTTCTTGGCCCTGTCCGATGCGGTGGCCGCCTGCGGGCCGCACTATCCAGACCTGCAAGCGCCCGCCACCTGCGAAGAAATTTGGCGTGCCGTTCAAAGGGCAAAAGGGTGAGCTTTGATTTTGATGGGCTGAACGGCGCCATCGCGGACCACGGGCCCGTGGCCCGGGTGGTGATCGTGGACATCAAAGGATCGTCCCCGCGTGAAATCGGGGCCGCCATGGTGGTTTGGGCGGATGGGCAATCAGGCAGCATCGGCGGCGGCGCGTTGGAATTTGAAGCCGCCGCATCCGCCAGGGCGGGCAAGACCGGGGTCACAACCCACGCCCTGGGTCCAGATTTGGGACAATGCTGCGGTGGGGCCGTGACCCTGGTGACAGAACAGATTCAGACACCATTGCCCCCCGCCCCCAGCTTTGCCCGCTGCGTACAAGGGGATGCACCAAAACCCGGCATCGTGCAAAAATTCGAAGACGACATTGCTGCTGGGTCTGCCGCAGGCCGGGTTTTGTTTCGCAAAGGTTGGCTGGTGGAAGCCGCCCACGACCCACGTGCCACCGATATTTGGGTTTGGGGGGCTGGGCATGTGGGCCGCGAAGTGGTGGATATTTTGGGGCAATTGTCCCAGTTCCGCATAACTTGGTTGGATTATGCAGCTGCCCGGTTCCCAGACGCGGCCAAGGGGCATTTCACCACGCGGCTTTATGATCCCATTGACCAGGTGGCGGCGACCGCCCCCCAAAATGCGCAGCATTACATTCTGACCCACAGCCATGAAAATGATCTGGCCATTTGCCACGGCGTTTTGCAGCGCGGGTTTGCGGCTTGCGGGGTTATAGGGTCGGCCACCAAGTGGGCACGGTTTCGCAAGCGGTTGCTGACTTTGGGCCACGACCCCGGGCACGTGGACCGGATCACATGCCCCATTGGGGATAAATCTTTCGGAAAGCAGCCAGCAGCCATTGCCGTGTCTGTGGCGCACGCCGTACTGTCGGCACAAGAATCGTAAGGGGGCACGGCCATGGGGGACGTACTTTTACAGCTATCAGGGCTGACCAAGGCCTACCCGGGCGTTGTTGCCAATGACGATGTCAGTTTTGACATTGGGCGTGGGGAAATCCACGCGCTGTTGGGGGAAAACGGCGCGGGCAAATCCACACTGGTCAAAATGATTTACGGGCTGGTGCGCCCTGACACAGGCACACTGACACTGAATGGCGCGGCCTTTGCCCCATCAGAACCCCGCGCCGCCCGGGCATCGGGCGTGGCGATGGTGTTTCAACACTTCAGCCTGTTTGATGCCCTGTCTGTGGCGGAAAACATTGCCGTGGGCATGGAAAATCCCCCCAAATCCCGCGATCTGGCGGCGCGGATCACGGATGTTTCCAACGCATACGGCCTGCCCTTGGATCCGCAGCGTTTGGTGGGGGATTTGTCGGCGGGGGAACGTCAGCGGGTGGAAATCATCCGTTGCCTTTTGCAAGATCCAAAACTGCTGATCATGGATGAACCCACCAGTGTTTTGACGCCCGGTGAAGTGGACACGTTGTTCACCACCTTACGCAAATTGCGATCAGAAGGCACATCTATCCTGTATATTTCCCACAAGTTGGAAGAAATCCGGGCCTTGTGCGAAACGGCCACGATCCTGCGCGGCGGCAAGAAAGTGGCCACCTGTGATCCGCGCGAACAATCGGCCCGCGATTTGGCGGAGATGATGGTGGGAAGTGCGTTGAAACCGGCCCAAGCACAGCCCGGCGACATGGGGGATGTGGTGCTGGCGGTGGATGGTTTGTCCCTGCCCCCGCAATCGGCCTTTGGCACAGCCCTCAAAGACATCAGCTTTCAGGTCCGCGAAGGCGAGATTTTGGGCATCGGTGGTGTGGCGGGCAATGGCCAAGAAGAATTGTTGGCGTGTTTATCGGGTGAAGTCCTGTCTGCCTTGGGCACCATGGCCATGGACGGGGTGGATTTTTCCACCATGTCGCCCAACACCCGGCGCGAAATCGGCGTGTTGGCCGCCCCCGAAGAACGGCTGGGCCATGCCGCAGCGCCTGATATGTCCTTGACTGAAAATGCCTTACTTTCGGGAATGGTACGCCAAGATTTGGAAACCAATGGGGTGCTGCACTGGGGCAAAGCCAAAGCGTTTGCGGAACAGATTATCAAAGCGTTTGACGTGCGGACCCCAGGGCCTGGATCTGCGGCGCGGTCCCTGTCTGGGGGCAATTTGCAAAAATTCGTCATCGGGCGGGAAATCCTTCAAAACCCACGGATTTTGGTGGTGAACCAACCGACCTGGGGCGTGGACGCGGCAGCGGCAGCCGCCATCCGGCAAGCGTTGCTGGACCTGGCCCGCCAAGGGGCGGCCGTGGTGGTGATCAGCCAAGATTTGGACGAATTGCGCGAAGTGGCGCATCGGTTTGCGGCGTTGAACGCCGGGACATTAAGTGCCCTGCGCGATATGGCTGGGTTGTCGATCGATGATATTGGGTTGATGTTGGGGGGTGCCGATGCTGCGGCTTGAGAAACGGCCAAACCCATCGCGGTTTTGGGCAGTGATGTCACCAGTGGCGGCCGTAATCGCCACCATGCTTGTGGGCGGAATAATGTTCTGGCTGCTGGGCAAAGACCCGTTGGAAAGCATTCGCACCATTTTCTGGGACCCGCTGTTTCATACTGATTTTGCGGCCTATTCCCGGCCACAACTGTTGGTGAAATCCGCGCCGTTGATCCTGATCGCCATTGGATTGGCCTTGGGCTTTCGGGCTGGAATTTGGAACATTGGTGCCGAAGGGCAATACATCATGGGGGCCGTCATCGGGGGCGGCATTGGCTTGGCGTTTTACCCGTTGGATGCCTGGTGGATTTTCCCACTGATGGTCATTTGCGGCGGTCTGGGCGGCATGATCTGGGCCATGATCCCCGCGATTTTAAAAGCGCGTTTCAACACCAACGAAATTTTGGTGTCATTGCTGTTGGTGTATGTGGCGCAAAATATTTTGGCGGCCATGTCTTTGGGATTGTTGCGTAACCCTGATGGCATGGGCTTTCCCGGCAGTCGAAATTTCAATGATTTCCCCGCAGCCCACAATGATTTCCTGATCCCATCGGCAGGGGTGCACTGGGGCGTGATCTTTGCCATTGTGGCCGTCGTGGTGGCCTGGGTCGTGATGCGGTTTCACGTGTATGGGTTCCGGGTGCGCCTGTTGGGTGAAAGCCCGCGCGCCGCACGGTTTGCAGGGGTGAAACCCACCAACATGATTATCCTCAGCTTTTTGATTTCTGGCGGCTTGGCCGGTTTCGCAGGGTTGTTCGAAGTGGCTGGCCCCGGTGGGCAAATCACGGAGTCGTTCAATTCCGGCTACGGCTTCACCGCCATTATCGTTGCCTTCTTGGGGCGGCTTACCCCCATCGGCATTTTGCTGGGGGGATTGTTGTTGGGCCTGACCTACATCGGCGGTGAACTGGCACAGTTGATGCTGGGCTTGC
>JAHDCP010000090.1:6966-10347 GCA_020629775.1 Planktomarina sp. | reverse complement strand
CAAATCAACCCAGATCACCGGGCGCGCACATCGGTAGAAGTTTCCATTCGCGTGCTGCTTATCGCCTCTGCCTTGGTGGCAATTTTAACCACCGTCGGCATCGTGTTGTCGTTGATCTTCAACACCATAGAATTCTTCCGACTGTATCCTGCAGCGGATTTCTTTTTTGGCATGACGTGGCAACCCAGTTTCCAAGGCGAAAGTTATCTTGGCATTATCCCGTTGCTGTGGGGGACGCTGTACATTTCTTTTGTGGCCTTGATCGTGGCGGTGCCCATCGGACTGTTTGCGGCGGTGTATTTGTCTGAATATGCAAGCCCGCGGTTCCGGGCCATTGCCAAGCCTTTGTTGGAAATCCTCGCGGGAATTCCCACCATTGTTTACGGGCTGTTCGCGCTTGTGACTGTGGGACCCTTGTTGGTGGACGTGTTTGGCAAAGACGGCCTGTTGGGTGTGTCTTGGATGGGCGGTGGGACATCGGTGATGACCGCTGGCCTGGTGATGGGGATTATGCTGATCCCGTTTGTATCTTCCCTGTCGGACGACATTATCAATGCAGTGCCGCAATCGTTGCGGGATGGATCGTATGGTTTGGGGGCCACGCGGTCTGAAACCATCAAATCCGTGATCTTACCAGCGGCTTTGCCGGGCATCGTTGGTGCCATTTTGTTGGCGGCGTCCCGGGCTGTGGGCGAAACCATGATCGTGGTCTTGGGGGCAGGGGCTGCGGCCCGGCTGGACGTGAACCCCTTTGAAGCGATGACCACTGTCACCGCAAAAATCGTCAGCCAGCTGACAGGGGATGTGTCCTTTGACAGCCCAGAGGCCATGGTGGCCTTTGCTTTGGGAATGACGCTGTTCGTAATCACTTTGGGGCTGAACGTTTTGGCCCTGCGGATTGTGCGCAAATACCGCGAGGCCTATGACTGATGACTGATGCAAGCCATTCCACCAAGACATCATCGCTGAACGCATTTGACGCCCATACGGCCAAGCGCAATCGGTCCGAAAAACGATTTCGGGCCTATGGGTTGACCGCCATCCTTATCGCCCTGACCTTGCTGGTGATATTGTTTGTGACAATCATTCGGTCCGGCGCACCTGCGTTCACGCGCAATGTGGTGCAGATTGATTTTATATTAACCCAAGCGCAATTCGATGCGGCCGAAAAGAAGTTGTTGAAAACCAAAGAATACAACGTCTTGTTTTCCAGTTTCGTGGCAAATGCCATCACAGGCGGTGACGCCGAAATGGACGATGTGGCAGACAGCCTGGCCCGTATTTTGGGGAAAGTGGGGGGCGATATCAGATCCCATTACCGCGAAAACCCACAGGACTTGGACAATTCCGTGATGTTTGAATTGTCTGCGTCCAGCAGGGCTGAACAGTATTTGGCCGGGGATATCACCCGTGAAACCCTGGTGGACAGCCGCTTTTTGACCGCTGCAGATTTGGACGTGATTGACCGAATGAAAGACGCCGGATTTATCAAAACGGCATTGGACACCACGTTTTTGTTTGGCGCGGATGCGGGCGTAGACAATCCCGGCGGCGCAGGCATTGGTGTGGCCGTGGTGGGATCATTCTTCATGATGTTGGTGGTTTTGGTGTTGGCCTTGCCCGTGGCTGTGGCGGCGTCCATCTATCTCGAGGAATTTGCCCCGCAGAACTGGTTCACAGATTTGATCGAAGTGAACATTTCAAATCTGGCGGCGGTCCCGTCCATCGTGTTTGGGATATTGGGCTTGGCGGTGTTTATACAATTCGCCCATTTGCCCCAATCATCCCCTATCGTTGGCGGCTTGGTTTTAAGCCTGATGACATTGCCCACTATCATCATCGCCACGCGCGCAGCCTTAAAGGCCGTGCCCCCGTCCATCCGCGATGCGGCATTGGGGTTGGGGGCGTCAAAAACGCAGGCGGTGTTTCACCACGTGTTGCCCTTGGCCGCCCCTGGCATTTTGACCGGGACCATCATCGGCCTGGCCCAAGCATTAGGGGAAACGGCGCCTTTGTTGTTGATTGGGATGGTGGGCTTTGTGGCCCGCGAATATCCTGATGGTCTGGTGGCGGGTTTCACAGAAGCCAACTCTGCCATGCCGGCGCAAATTTACACTTGGGCATCCCGGGCGGACCCAGGGTTTTATGAAAAAGCTTGGGGCGGCATCATTGTTTTGCTGCTCTTTCTTTTGAGCATGAACATCATCGCCATCCTTTTGCGCAAACGCTTTGAGCGGCGCTGGTAAGGAATTACCATGTTTGACAATGCCACATTCGATGAAAGACTGGATACCATGACCGACGTGAAAATAAGTGCCAGCAAAGTGAACGTCTTTTACGCGGACACCCACGCCATCAAGGACGTGGATGTTGAGATCAAAGACAAGATGGTCACGTCTTTCATTGGACCGTCGGGCTGCGGGAAATCCACTTTTCTGCGCTGCTTGAACCGGATGAATGACACCATTGATATCTGCCGGGTCACTGGTGATATCCGCATGGACGGGCAGGATATCAACGCCAAAGACGTGGATCCTGTGCAATTGCGCGCCCGCGTTGGCATGGTGTTTCAAAAGCCAAATCCATTCCCCAAATCGATTTATGATAACGTGGCCTATGGCCCGCGCATTCATGGCATGGCGCGTTCAAAGGGTGATCTGGACGATATTGTTGAACAATCCCTGCGCCGTGGTGCGCTGTGGGATGAGGTGAAAGACCGACTGCATTCCCCAGGCACAGGATTGTCAGGTGGCCAACAGCAGCGTTTGTGCATTGCGCGTGCGGTGGCCACGGAACCCGAAGTGTTGTTGATGGATGAACCCTGTTCCGCGCTGGACCCAATTGCCACCGCACAAATTGAAGAATTGATTGAAGAGCTGCGCCAGAACTTTAGCGTGGTGATTGTAACCCACTCTATGCAACAGGCGGCCCGCGTCAGCCAACGCACGGCGTTCTTCCATTTGGGGCATTTGGTGGAATACGGGGAAACAGGCCAGATCTTCACAAACCCCAGCGACGAACGCACCGAAAGCTATATCACAGGACGGATCGGATAATGAAAACGCCGCAGCACATCGCATCGGTTTTTGACCGTGATTTGGAAGCCATCCAAGCGCTTATCCTGAAAATGGGTGGGCTGGTGGAACAAGCCATTTTGGACAGCACAACCGCCTTGACCGAACGGGATTTAGACCTGGCAGAAACCGTTCGTGCCCGTGACAAAGCCATCGATGCGTTGGAAGAACAGATCAATGAAGAAGCGGCCAGGATGATCGCACTCAGGGCCCCCATGGGTCCAGATTTGCGGATGGCGCTGTCGGTGATCAAAATTGCGGGCGCCCTGGAACGGGTAGGGGATTATGCCAAGAACTTGGCCAAACG
>JAHDCP010000090.1:0-6866 GCA_020629775.1 Planktomarina sp. | reverse complement strand
GGATGGGCGACCACGTCACCAACATCGCAGAACAAGTCGTCTATATTGCCACGGGCGAAATGCCAGGCGACGCGCGCCCCAAAGGGGACAAAACGTCAACCGAAAGTGCCCAAGGGACCAACTGATTACGATGGTGAATAAGCCCACAGTTCTGGTGGTGGAGGACGAACCATCCCAACGTGAAATCCTGATGTACAATCTGGAAGCGGACGGCTGCATCGTTATCACAGCGGACAATGGCGACGATGCAGTCTTGCTGGCGGAAGAAGAACAGCCTGATTTGATTATCCTGGATTGGATGCTTCCGAAAATGTCTGGCATTGAAGTCTGCCGTCAAATCAAACGCCGCGCCACAACCCGCGACATTGCCGTGATAATGTTATCGGCACGCTCCGAGGAAGTGGACAAAATTCGCGGTCTGGAAACGGGCGCAGATGATTACGTGTCCAAGCCTTACAGTGTGCCGGAATTGATGGCCCGTGTCCGCGCCCGTTTGCGGCGGGCGCGCCCCAGCACCGTTGGCGCGGAGCTTTCGTTTGGTGATATTGTACTGGATGCCACATCCCACAAAGTGACCCGCGCCGGACAACCCATCCATTTGGGTCCTACGGAATTTCGACTATTGAGTACGCTTATTGAACATCCTGGCCGTGTCTGGAGCCGTGATCAACTATTGGACAGGGTTTGGGGCAGGGATGTTTTTGTCGATACGCGCACTGTGGACGTGCATATCGGCCGCTTGCGAAAATCGCTGTGCCAGAACGGTGGCGAAGACCCTTTGCGCACTGTGCGTGGCACGGGCTATTCCTTGGGGTAAGATCATTGTGCAGGCAGTCTTTGTCTGGAAATTCTAATGAATTCAGCATGTAACAAGGCGTAGTTGCGGCGATTTGCTTTGAAATAAACGTCAAATACATCACCGACAATGGGAATTCCGCCCAGCACTAAATCCAGCGTTTTGTTAAAAGCAATATGCGCCATAACCGTGTGGCGCGCGCCCATTTGTGTCCCCATGGACAGTTGGATGGCTGCAGGCACCAAAGTGACCATTGCGCCAAATCCAGGTACCAAACCCAAAATTGAATCTAATCCGAACCTGACCTGCGTTCCTGGAACGCGAAAATAGCTGTCTAATACAGTGGCAAGGTTATCAAGCTGCTCTAAGCGTTGTTTTGTGGTTATGTAGTGGTCTGTGTCGTGGTCAAAATCATCGATCGTCTGAATATCTTTGGTCAATGTGTCCCTCATGAGTTGATAAAGATATGGGAACAGATCAGTTTGTTTACCAGTGGTTTGATGGTTCTGAACCTCTAAGGGGGATATATGTCGGCCCAAATGCATATATCTGCAATTTACATAATACTGATTACAAGAAACATGTATGGTCAAATGGCGCACCCCCTATGTTCACCTAAAAGATATATTTATCAGTAACTTATGTGATTTCCTTCAGTGCATATGTGTTGCTGCGATAAATCACTTCCAAGCCACCGAACGTCATTACAGCGGCCCAAGGTTGTTAAAACCTGTTATGCGCAGCAAGATTGGATCATGACCAAAACCCAACCGTGGATTTTCGTGTGACACTGGATATGCCAGAGGCAAAGATCGGTTCCCTTGGGGCGCAGTTGGCGAATGACTTGGGGCTGTCTTTTTCGCAAACCTTCTTGCACCAATTTATTTTGTCCAACGAAACCCGAAAAGTGCCTGCGGGCTGGTGCCAAGAGACTTTGAATGGTTTTCAGTTAAGTCATTGTGCATCCCTGCCCGTGTCCTCAATGTTGGATTCAAATGGCGCACATTGTGGCTGGATCTTAGGGATTGCCCTTCGGTTTAAGGGATTTGTCATCAAGAAAAAATTCACAGTTCCAGCAGCGCTGGATGAAGATGATTTTTTTGATGTCCTGACAAATCAGATAACACATTTTTCTGGCCGGTATTTGGTGCTGGTGAACACGCCCAAAACTGTACGGGTTTACGGTGATCCGGTTGGCGATTTGGGATGTGTTTATAACACGCAAACAGGCGTCGTTGCCGCGTCACTGAGTTTGGCTTTGGATCGCGATATCATTCAAAACCCAGAAATTGATCACAGTGACGTGGCCCAAGGGCTTGAAGTGTACGGGCTGAGGTCAACCCGTGACGCGCATGTTCAGCGGCTTTTGCCAAACCACTTTTTGGAAGTTGCCACAGGCCAGCAAAAACGGTTTTGGCCCACTGAAAGCACCGATTTGTATGCGCGGCCCAAAGGCCAAGCGGAACGGTTGGCCGATCAAATAGGCAGTCGCTTGGGGCTGTTAACCACCCGCCTTATTGCTGCATATCCCAGTATTTTGCCTCTTTCAGCCGGGCGCGATTCACGCACCATTTTGGCTTCGGCCGTGAACGGGTTTGAGGACTTAGACCACTGTTTTGCGTGGTCATTTCATCACCGTTCCCGGCGTGACGTGCGCATGGCCCAGCAAATCACAGAACGCTTGTCCCTGCCCTTTAAGCATTATCCTGGGCGCGATCCTTCCGCTGATCAGTTGGATTTGTACGATTTGCGCACCGGTTTCTTGGGCGCCAGCGACACCACGCGATCCTTGGCCATCAGTGAAAGACTGCCCGGCGGCCATGTGATGGTGCGCGGAAATATCATGGAAATTCTGCGGGCAACAAATTGGGCCAGGCAGCGCGAAGGCCATTTGAACTTTGGGCACATGCGCAAACGGTTCCGTTTGTTTGGTGCAGGCTACGCAGGCGATCGGCAAAAATGGGACCTGAAAATCCAAGAATGGTGCGATACCCTGCCCGCGCCCGCTTTAGCACGCGTTTATGACATGGTTTTCTTGGAACAGCTTCTGCCCCATGCCCAAGGGCCGCGATTGTATGGAACGCCGCAAAATTTCATAGTGAACCCGTTCAACGACCGCAAATTGCTTGAATGGGCCATGCAGGTTCCCTTGGGGTATAAGCGTGCCAACAAGGTATATGACCGGATCGTTGGCAAATCTTTGCCTCAATTGGCGGATCTGCCTTACCTCTAACGTCTTTCCCATGAATCTATTGTAAGGAAATCTTCACCAAAAATGGCTTGGTTGTAGTATTGTACACGTGACTGGGCCTAATATGGTGGCGTTGGGGGTCCTGACGGAAGTCGTAAGGTGAAGGTATATGGTTCGGAAACGTGAAGTCGGCACATTGTGGATCGGTGGCCCGCTCAGCTGGATGGAGCAAGTGTGCCTTAAGTCCTTTGTCGATCAGGGCCAAAAGATCACCTTGTTCAGTTATGAGGACATTCCCAACGTGCCTGCCGGGGTTGTTCGCCGCGATGGCCGCGAAATTATCGATACTGATGACTTTATCAAATACGAACACAAAAACAGCTTTGCTTTGTTTGCTGATCTGTTCCGACTGCACATGATTAAAGCCTGCCCTGGCATGATTTGGGTGGACACAGACGTTTATTGCCATCGGCCTATGGAATATGAATCCGATTACGTGATGGGCTTTGAATTGCCCGGGGAACACCGGGTGAACAACGCGGTTTTGGGGCTGCCCGCTGACAGCGAAATCTTGGCCCAGATGATAGCGTTTACCGAAGATCGGTTTTCGATCGCACCATTCTTGGCCAAAAATCGACAAGCAGAATATCGCAAGGCCGCCCGTAGCGGCGAACCCGTGCACATAAGCCAACAGCCCTGGGGTGTTTGGGGGCCGTCCATGTTGACGCATTATGTGCATGAATTGGGACTGCAAGACAAAGTTCAACCGTTGGATGCATTTTACCCCGTAACCTTCAGAGAAAGAACAGATTTTCTGAAAAATAATGCGGTTGCGCAAGCGCGGATTACAGACAAAACCACGGCATTGCATATTTGGGCTTCGAACAAGCGTGAATTGGGGAAACGGCACAGTGGCATACCGCGCAAAGGCACGTTTCTTGCGCAGAGGCTGGCCCACCATGGAATTAACCCTGCCCTTGCCCCGCTGACGGGGCGCGGCGCTGCGGTGTTTGATGGTGCTTTGATGGCTGAAGTAAATATGGCAGAGGTGAAAACCTTTGCTGATGTCAGCGGCGGCGCGCAAGGATTGGCATTGTCGCTGCACCATAAGTACGATTGCGAGATTCAGCTTCTCAACGTTGATGAGCAGGCGAAATTCACCAAAGAAGACCAGCCCTGGATCCGCGGGTACGTAAAATTTCTGATCGACAATGGCGTAGACCCAGAAAAAATACGCGTGATGCACCGTCCAAGAGATATGAAACCTGTGGACGTGCTGTGCAATTTGAATGGGTTCGGCCATTCGCGCGGCATGAAGTATTTCGAACGGTTCCTGACTTATTGTTTACACGCGGACACCCATGTTTTCACGGATGTTCGACAAGGATCTGGTGGATATCAATTATTGAAGCAGTTCGGCGTGGTGGAAACCCTGTCCGATCGTGTGGAAGGTGATGTCCGCGTGAACCGTGTTTTGTTCACCCCAGCGCCTCCAGAAGACGATGGTTCAGACGATACGTGGAACGAAATCGCCCGACAATTGGCCGGTGACAAAGGTTGGTTTCGCCCTGGCCCCAAAGGCCATAGCTTTTTGTATGTCCCCCGCGCATCAGACACGTTGATCGTGACTTTTGATAACCTGGACATCACCATGAACAAGCGCGAGGATCGCCGCCCTTGGGGGTATTCCTTTATCGAAAAGCAGGGCTTTTCTATGCTGGGCGTCTTGGCGGGTGGTTGGACATGGTACCGTGAAGATTGGGTTTCCGAACAATTTGATAGTCTGGCGTCATCTGGATTTTTCAAAGGCTACAAACGGGTGGTGTTTTACGGGGCCTCCATGGGGGGCTATGCTGCTTGCGCGTTTTCACCTGCTGCCCCTGGATGTGATGTTCTGGTGATGTCCCCACAATCCACCGTGGATAAAACGGTTGTGCCCTGGGAAACCCGTTACAAGGTTGTTTGGGACCGGGATTTTACCGGCAAATACGGTGACGCTGCTGTGGTCAGTTCTGCGGCACGCAAGGTGAATATCATTTATGATCCTTATGAGCCCTTAGATGCCCAACACGTTGATCGGTTCACGGGCGAAAATGTCCAAAAGTTGCGCGCCCCGTTGATGGGCCATCGATTGGGAAGTTCTTTGGGACAAATGGGTGTTCTTAGCCCGATTGTGTTGGGGGCTTTGAACGGGACATTGGAACCCGCTGACTATTATGCCCTGCTGCGCAAACGCCGTGAATTGCCGCGGTATCAACGTGAATTGTTCAACAAGGCTTTGGCTAAAGGTCACACCAAACTGGCGAAAACCCTTGGGAAATGGATTTTGGAAAGCAATCCAAACCGGGCCGTTCGCTTGGCCATGGATGGTTTGAAAGACCGCTAGGTGATCGGGGCAGCTTTGGGGTCTATGTCATGGTCCAGCAAGCACTGATGCAAAAAACTGCCCTTTCGCGCTTGGTTGTCGTCGCGTTCCAGCAATCTAGGCTTTAATCGGCGCGCCCAGAAATGGACCCCTTTGGTATCGTTGGTCAAAAGATCAGCTGATTTAAAACGCGGGCGCAGAATCCGGTTTCGGTGCTGGTAATCCACTGGAAAGAAGACTGGTTCTGGCAAGGCACGTTTGAATTCGCCAGCTTTGTGCAAGAAATATGTGGCCGCATATGGCCCCGTCAGCCCCCAAGGTTGGTCACACAGATGCACAGGCTGCCCAGCAGCGGCGCGCTGGCGCAAATCATCCTGCATCGGCGCAGGAAACCAAGGCGGAATGACAAAGGGATCTTCAAAAAATCCCAACAGGCTTTGTAAAACCGTGCTGTCTTTGGGAAGACGCAAAACGGCGTTGCAAATGACTTGTGGTTTTTCCAGACCAAAGACCCACGGATCCGAAAAATCAAATGCGCGCCAACAATACATGTCACTGTCCACCCAAATCGCATCGGTTTTTGCCAACAGATGCAATCGCCACAAATCCGCGTGAATGGCGGGGCTGCCGGTCCTGCCATGGCGCAAGATAATATCGCTGGAAAATATTTCAGCTGCGTCACGCGCTTCAACGCCCTGGGGCAAATTCGGAATCTCGACATAGGAATACAAGGTCACCTGATGCCCACGATCCGCGAAGGATTTTAGGCACAATTGTTCCAACCAGCTGAGCTGATCGCCAATCCAAAGCGATGCGATTTTGGGCAAGGGCGTATTCATTTAGCTCGCACCCTGCAAATCAACACTTCCCCTGCCCGGCCCTTGTCGGCTAAGGGTCGCGCCAACACGTGGCGAAGTTGCGCAAGGGAAATTCTGATCATGTCCAGCATTCTTGTCTTAAACGGTCCGAACCTCAACCTTCTTGGCCAGCGCCAGCCCGAGGTTTACGGCACCACAACCTTGGCAGATGTCCAAGCCGCCTGCGAAGCGCACGGCAAAAACATTGGATATGACGTGGCGTTTTCGCAAACGAACTTTGAAGGTGGTTTGGTGGAAGCCATTCACGCAGCACGCGGCACCCATGACGGTATCGTTATTAACGCTGGCGCCTATACCCATACATCCATCGCCATCATGGACGCTGTTTTTTCAACGCAAGTGCCAACTGTGGAAGTGCATTTGTCCAATATTCATGCGCGCGAAGATTTTCGCCACACGTCTTATCTGGCACGAGCCGCCATCGGCCAAATCGCCGGCTTCGGTTTGACAAGTTACCTGTTGGGCATGGATGCATTGAAAGCCCATTTGGCATAACATCAGGCGAAAAAAAGGGCGCGTGAAAAACCACGCGCCCTTTGAATGTTCAGAATATGAAGGGCGATTAGCCCTGCATTGTTTTCGCAACTTCTGCTGCGAAATCTTCTTCTTTTTTCTCGATGCCTTCGCCAACTTCCA
>JAHDCP010000089.1 GCA_020629775.1 Planktomarina sp. | reverse complement strand
ACTGCGCCACGGCGCTGGCCAGTCGAACGGTGACGCCCGGGGTCATGGGCGCCTTGCCGGCCCGCCCGCGCACCCCATCCGTGCCGAATATCTTGCGTATCATTTGAACTTCCTTCCTGACGGCGCATCCCATGCCCGGCGCACTTTGGCGCGTCTATACAAGAATACCATTGCAAAAACAGGGGGCCCCCAAGTGATGCAAGAAATCTTAAAGCAGACATCCCAAAGCGCGACCGGCGCAAATCACGGCCAAGGCCCCGCTGCGGTTGCACCGTTTTTAACATAATCTTCATTAACGGGCGCATCACCATATCACCCCCTCAAAAGAAAAGAAGATAGCCAGTGACCCGTTAAGCGAGTAGGAAACACTTATAAGATGAATGGATAAAGTGATCTCAAGAATGGCATCTCTGTCGCAACACTGGACGGCAAAAACAGACCCTGGTTTTGCAGCACTTTGGGATCAAGTCCGGCCCTACACCATGACCTCTGTGGAACGGGGATATGCGTTATACCAAGCGGTCAACTATGTGATTGACCAGAACATCCCCGGCAGTTTTGTGGAATGTGGTGTATGGCGTGGTGGGTCCTCCATGTTGATGGCTTTAATCTTGAAAGAGCGAGGCATTCATAACCGCAACTTGATTTTGATCGACACATTCACCGGCATGACGGAGGCCGGCGCAGTGGACGTGGACTTCAACGGCAACACCGCAGATGCGTTGATGCAAGGCTCAAAAGGCGATGAAGTGGCCGCTTTGGTCAAAGCACAAGCGTCTTTGGAGGACGTGCAAGCCAATATGGCCACCACCGGATATGCCCCCCGCCGCATCAGATATGTCAAAGGGGATGCCCGCACCATCCTGCCATCGGTGCAAACATCCATGATTGGCATCTTACGCTTGGACACAGATTTTTATGACAGCACCTTGGCAGAGCTGCAGGCCCTTTACCCCCGCGTGGCCCAAAACGGCGTTGTCATTATCGATGATGCGGGCCACTGGAAGGGCGCCGCCCAAGCGGTCGATGATTACTTCGAAGACACCAAAGAACACCACAGCCGCCCCATGATGTGGGCCCCAGATTACACCGGGCGGGGATTTGTAAAACCCGATCCCCATGGGCGTGCAGGCACCGTCAGTATTGAACGATACGATTATGTGCCCCCTGGGTTTAAAGACCCTCAATTGCTGAAGCACTTCCCCGATGCTGAAGTGATCAATGCTTGGCAGGTGAAATGGCAATACCTGCGCCCCATGACGCCACATCATTTCCGCAATGACACCCGCAACCCCAAGCCCTTTGCCATTGGGTATGCCTCCTACGAAGAGGCGATGTGTCTTTATGCTTTGGCCAGCCTCTTCAAAGGCAAACGGGGCCTAGAGATCGGAAGTTATTTCGGTTGGACCAGCGCGCATCTGCGCAAAGCTGGGTTGGATCTGGATTGCGTTGACATCGCCTTTGCAGACCCAGACCGCCACACCGCCGTGGACGCGGTGCTTAAAAAATTACGCCTCAAACGCCCCTACAGACTGTGGTCCAATCCAAGCCCTGAATGCATTGACACAGTCCGGGCCGCCGACCCGGCACCATGGTCTTTTGCCTTTATCGATGGCAACCACGATGGTGACGCCCCTGCCCTGGATGCAAAGGCCGTTTTGCCCCATATGGCCGATGACGCGGTGGTGGTATTCCACGACATGACATCCCCCCATGTCGCGGCCGGGTTAAAGGTGTTTGAAGATGCCGGATGGAATGTGACTGTTTGGAACACGATGCAGATTTTGGGCCTGGCCTGGCGCGGCGACGTCCAGATCCCAGACCACACACCGGACCCAAATACGCCGCCGATTATCTATAAACACCTTGACGCGTTGCAATAATTCGCAGACTGAAAATCGAAATTTAGATAAAGCGGGTACGAGGGTAGACATGGATAAAATTTGGGAAGATCTCATCTCACTGAATTCTTTTGTAGAACCAGATTTTGAGGTTTTGAAACCAGCCGCCGCATACTTGGAATCCGATGCAAAAAAAGCGGAATGGGATAAGCTCAAGTATGCCACTGCATTGAAAAATGACACCTATCCTCTACCAACGACAAAAGACCGCGAAGGGTATTATGGGCCCCACCACTTCAGCTATTGGGCAAGTGGTTTAGAAGACGCGAGAAACGTCATGGATGCGGCCCGCAAACATAAGGTTAAAGTTAAAAATTACCTTGATATGGGCTGCGCTTCTGGTCGTGTTATTCGACACTTTGCAACAGAAAAGCCCAAGGTCAACGTTATGGGCTGTGACATCAACAGATTACACGTGGAATGGTGCAACCGTTACTTACCATCAAGCTGCTCCGTCTTCCAAAATCATTCCATCCCGAACTTGCCGCTTGCTGAAAACAGTTTGGATCTGGTCTCTGCATTCAGTGTTTTCACCCATATTGAAGCATTTGAAACCACTTGGTTGATGGAACTGCACCGTGTCATGCGTCCAGGTGCGATTGCCTGGATTACCGTGCACACCGAAGACACACTCACGGATATGAATGAAAACTGGCCGCTCTGGCGGGCTGTAATGAACCATCCAGACATCCACAACATAATCGACAAAAACCGACACTTCCCGGGCGAGAGAATGGTGGTGCGCTGGCACAAAGACCGTTCATATTCAAGCAACGTCTTTTACAAAAAAGAATACCTTCAAGATGTTTGGGGCCGCTTCTTTAACGTTTTAGAATTGCGCCGCCGCTTCCCAAGGTTCCAAGACGTTTTGGTGCTTCAAAAACCAGAATAGACAAAAAACGACCTGCAAGGCTCAAAGTTTCAGAGCTTTGCAGAAAAACCGTTCTGGCTCCAAATCTGCCCCGCTATACGCTGTCATTTCCTGCGCGTCGCTGCCCAATGATGGGGCGGGGATCGAAGCCATTTTGTGTGAAAAGCTCTTTGCTGGCCAAGCAGATCAAATCCTAGCTTGGAAAGACAACGCCGAGAGCTTCACAAAGGACATGGTCGCGTGGGAACCCGTCGATGCACTAATTTCTAAGATGCCCTAGTGTGCGAAACCAAATTTATGACCCCAACGTTCGTTTGGGTCATTTTTTTTTAAACGTCAGCCCAAATCCTAACCCCGATTTTCCAAACCAATCGGGGGCCTTCATGTCACAATCATCACTCATCCTGTCTTTGCCCTATATCCAACAGAACCAAGCGCAAAAACATGTCACCCACAACGAAGCCATTCGCGCACTGGATGTTGCAGTGCAACTGGCCGTCCTCAACCGCGACCAAACCACCCCCCCCACAGCCCCCACCCCAGGGGACCGGCACATTGTAGCCCCCGCCGCCCATGGCGCCTGGGCTGGACAAGATGGGGCCATTGCCCTGTGGGACCAGGGGGTATGGACATTCACCCCTGCCCTGCCCGGGTGGATTGCTTATGTTTTGGCAGAAAGCACCGTCATCGGGTTTGACGGTGCGGATTGGCATCCCCTGGACACCACGGGGCTGTCCCCCACTGATCTTCAAAATCTACCTGCCGTGGGGATCGGCACCACTGCAGCAGCCCCCAACACACTGTCTGTGGCCTCGCAGGGGGCCTTGTTCAGCCACGCAGGCGCGGACCACCGCATGACCATCAACAAGGCAGACACGCCTGACACAGCCAGCCTGTTGTTTCAAAGCGATTGGACCGGGCATGCTGAAATGGGCTTGGCGGGCACAGATGACTTCTCAATCAAGGTCAGTCCCGACGGCACCACCTGGCACACTGGGATAGACATTGATGCCACCACAGGGGCTGTCAGCTTTCCCAACACCCCCCCTGCCGTTGACTATGAAGTGGGCACATGGGTGCCACACCTGACATTTGGGGGGGATAACGCCGGGATGGTGTATCGCCCCAGCTGGCATCGGGGAAAATACGTTCGGATCAACGATGTTGTCACTGTACAGGCCGCTGTCGTGTTGGACGCCAAAGGCACCAGCACCGGCACCGCAGTGGTGGAAAATCTGCCCTTTGCGGCGGCCAATACAGCGCTGTATTATCCAGGCCCCACCATTTTCATCAGCGGGGGGCAAAACCTAAACGGCCCGGGGTCGCGTATCATCCCGAATGCTCAGGTCCAGCTGTACAACACAACGACAACAGGGATGTCGCTTTTGACAGACGCGAACTTCACCGACACGACGAATTTGAAATTTACCCTGCAATATACACTTGTCTAAAGGGTCAAACGGTCAGCCCCAAATACGGGGCTGACCGACTTCATCACATTATGAGCGCCACAAGGACACGCATGGAATTTTAGAGGTGTCACACCGATCAGAATACTTGGTCGCGATCTCTGTCACCTCGGACAACATGCCATCCGCCAAGGTGATCGGGTCCAAACCAAGACCCAAGAATTTGTCATTGGCCACATGCAATTCGTTTTCAGCAGCTTCATTGCGCGGATTTTCCAAATAGGCGATTTCAGCACCCGTCATTTCCGCCACCATGGCAGCCAAATCACGGACACGGTGTGTTTCTGTCATCTGGTTCAAAATGTTCACGCGCTCCCCGCTTTTGGGGGGATTGCTCAGCGCCAATTCAACACAACGACATGTATCTTGCACGTGAATGAACGCCCGTGTTTGACCCCCTGTCCCATGGACCGTCAGCGGATACTTGATGGCCGCTTGCATCAAGAAACGGTTCAAAACGGTTCCATAGTCACCATCATAATCAAAACGGTTGATCAAACGATCATCCATTTTTGTTTCTTCGGTTTGCGTGCCCCAAACAATGCCTTGGTGTAAATCCGTGACCCGCACATGATCGTTCTTGGCGTAAAACGCAAAAAACAGCTGATCTTGGGATTTGGTCAGGTGATAGATCGAACCAGGATTTGTAGGATACAAAATCTCGGTTGGAACGGTTCCTTCAGGTGTTTCCACCTGAACATTCAAATACCCCTCAGGAATTTTCATCCCAGCGGTCCCGTAGCCGTAAACACCCATTGTGCCCAAATGCACCAAATGGATGTCTTCGCCTGATTCAACAATCGCGGCCAACACGTCGTTTGTCGCGCTGAGGTTGTTGTTAACTGTATAGCGCTTGTGCCAAGCCGATTTCATGGAATACGGCGCTGCGCGTTGTTCCGCAAAATGTACAACAGCATCGGGCTTTTCTGTTTTGAACAGGGTCAGCAAACGGTGATAGTTTTCCCCCACCGTAAAGTTTTCGACGCGAATTTCTTTGCCAGACACTTCTTTCCACGCACGCACACGTTCCCCCAAGGGGCGAATGGGGGTCAGGCTTTCCACCTCAAGTTCCACATCGATATTTCGACGAGACAGGTTGTCGACGATAATGACGTCATGCCCACGTTGCGACAGATACAGGGCATTGGGCCAGCCACAAAATCCATCACCGCCTAAAATTACTACTTTCATTTGCTTGAGTCCTTTTGCTTAGATGTCGCTATAGATTGCGTGCGAATATGATAAGATCGGTGTCCGCCGCATTCGCGCACGGCCGGTGGAAGCTTGCATGGTTTGTGATGTGGCGCGGCGGCGCTTAAAGATCACTGTTTCTGGCACCACTTTATGACGCACCCCAGCGTCAATAAGCGCGCAATTCCAGGCCCAATCTTCGTAAGCCCATCCATTTTTCATGTCCCGGTCATAAAAGGGAAACTGTTTGTAAAGCTTGGTATACGCCATCGCCAAAGCGTCCCAATAATTGACGACACGCAACACATCCATGCTGAAGTCTGGGCTGTCTTGGTCAATATGTTCAAAAACAGATTTTTGCCCTTCGAAAAAGTAATTGAACTGCGGATGTGCCACCACGTTTTGGCCCGCATCTTTCAAAAACTCATAAGCTCTCACCAACCAATCATCGGTAAAAAGATCATCACCATCTAAAAAGGCAGTGGCCACCCCAGTGGCCTTTTTGATGGCAGCATTGCGCGCAGCACCCTGATCCCCCAAATCCGTTTCCAACAACAAACCATCAGCCCCAGCCAGTTCAGCAAAATGCGAAAACGACTGGGTGGTGGGAACATTTGCACGGTCCAAAACATAAATTTCTTGGACCGTGTATCCTTGGGCCCGGGCAAAATCAGCCGCGATCCGAAAAGACCGTAAAGAGGCCACAGACAACCGCCCTTCGCCGTGGCCCGTGATGACGATTGATATATCTTGTTTTGCTTTAGCCATCGGCCTTCAAAACCTTTTCTAAATCTTGAGCATATTTTTGGTGGGAAAAAAGATCCTTCAGACGTTCATACAAACGCGCCGCCCGGTTGGAGGCTTCGGAGCGGTCAAACAAGATTTCATGTATCGCGCGACTGTAACCTTCGACGTCATCACAGGCCTCCACCAGCCACCCTGCCCCATCCGCAATCACCTCGGACAAGCCCCCCACATTGGGGGCCACCAGGGGCAGCCGTGCCGCAGCCGCGGCCAGAAGGCCCGTTGGGATACCGTCCCATTGCGACGTGTACAAAAAGAAGTCGAAACCATTTTCAAGGACTTCATCAAAATCGTCGTAAACGCCTTTTTCAATGATGTTTGCCGGTGGATTATAATCCGCAAGCGTCTTTTCATCCAAAACAGGTTTGCCATAAACCCAAATATCAAGATCAGGATTGGCTTTGGCAATCTCCACCAAAACATCCAGCCGCTTCTGACGATCATGGCGTCCCGCCCACAAAGCCCGCGGCCGGCCATCCTGACAAGGCGGGGCGGGTTGCGATCGCAATTCAACCGGGGTCAGCAATTTTTGAACCTTCGGGGCCCCAGGCAAACCCAGGCCAAATCTTTCTTGCAACTCTTGTTGCAAGAAGCTGCTGTCCGTCAAAACGATGTGTTGGAAATCCACCGTGTCCCGTAAAGCCTGCACCGGATAACCAGTGCGGTCCCCGTCAACCGTCATATCCCAGCAAAACAGATAACTGATGATTTGCATTTCTTGGGACAATTGCTTGCCAAAAGAATGCAGCAAATCCCAAAATAATTTGCTTTGCACATTGTAAATTGATTTTGCTTCGATCCCGTACAACAGGTCCGTCAGGAATTTGAATTTCCGGTCCTGAGGCAAACCCACCAGGGCCGCGCTTAAATCCAAGCGGGCCACATCTTTGGGAAACCAACTTGAAAATTCGTAGTGGCTGGCGTCCGTTTGCACCAACAAGACGCGATCCGCACCGTACATCTGCGCCAAAGCAGACACAAGATGCCCGGCCACATGGGCCGCCCCCGACAAGCGCACATGGGGAACCAAAACAATGTGATCATATGTCTGGTCTTGGAACTTAAGACGGAAATCTTCCGTGAAAGCCAAGATGCGGTCATGCTGTATGGGGCACGTATAATTGGGTTTGACGCGGGGGAAGGCCACCATCGGTTCCAAGTCTTTGGCCGCCAACAATTTGTCATGCAACGCGCCGCCTTCTTCGAACATCATAAGGGCCTGCGCCGCAGCAGGAGAAACAACTGTCTTCGTGCGCCATTTCTCTTTGCGTCCATTTTTGCAGTAGTGCAGGAAAGGGTTGCCCCCCGATCGCCGAATGTCATTGTTGGCGTGCAAATAATACCGGGTCGAAAACTTAGGGCTTGGGTCTCGCATCTCCATCCAGCCCATGGTCATATAATGCACCAAAGGATCGATGGGCATCTGCGCAATGTCTGGATACCGGTCCGCATAATATTCTGCGTCAAAAAACGGGCGGACGATGTTGAGTTCTTTTGACGAAGGGGCAGACAAGCGCACAATATGCCCCCCCCCGTCTGCACCAGGAACCTCCATCTGAATGACACGATCCGACGCACGATGTTCCAAGTTTAAAACCTTGTGCAGCAACGGACACACCCCTTGGGCCAGCAGTGCAGGGAATTTGTCCAAATACGCGTTGGTGGAAAAGTCTGGATTGGGATCACGTCCCTCTTGCCAACCCGTCGTACAATAATGTTGCAAGGGATCCACGTCCGCATCAGCCACGTCTTTATAACGAACCAAGTAAAAGTGATGGTCAAATTCGTCAGCCACAACCTGCATCACGTTTTCCAACGTCATGTTCGACAAACTGGCCAACGGGGCCTGCTCGTATGGAGTCTCTGCTGGAGATTTATTTTGCATGCTCACAACCAAAGATTTAGATTTTAAGTGACTGCCTCATATGGTGCACTATGCTGAAAGGCCAGAAGCTAAAATCGTAAATCCCACTATCTAGCGGCTTTGATCCACCAATTTGCAGTTTGTATAAGTCCTTGGTCGAACGAAATAGACGGTCGCCAATCCAACTTTTGCGCCGCTAGGCTGATGTCCAGAACATTGCGCTTTACGTCAATCGTACGCCCCGGCTCATAGGCCACGTCAATGTTACACTCTAAGATCTGTTCAATACTTTGAACAACATCCCGCAAACTGCGCGCTTCTGCGGATCCGATATTCACCACCAACGGCGCGTCTTCCACGGTTGCAGCAGCCAAAAAGGCATTCGCCACATCTGAAATATGGATGAAATCGCGCTCCACGGAACCATCGCCCCAAAGCGCCATTTGGGTTCCAGCCACCGCGTGTTGCATCGCAGCCGCGATAAAGCCCTGCCCGCGCACAGCACGTTGACCTTCACCATAGGGGTTCGAAATCCGAAGGCAGACCGTCTGCATCTGCGTATTCGCCGCAATCAACCGAAGGTAATTTTCAATGGTCAACTTCGAAACACCATAGGCATTCTTAGGCTGCGTCAGGTCCATCTCAGTCAAAGACTGTTCAGAAGAATACCCATATACCGTGCCCCCCGACGACGCGAACAAAAACCGGCGCACAGATTGCGCCGCACAAATTTCCGCGGCTTTCACACTGCGTTCAACGTGGGCGCGCACTTCCCCCGCCAAATCCGTGTTGGCAGACCCTGGCAAGGAACTGTTGGCCAAGAAAACCACAGTGTCCGCTGAATGCGTTGCCGCCGCCAACATCGAAATGTCCGACACATCCCCCACGAAGGAAACAAGATGTTCAAATTCTTTAGGGGGGGGCGTGATGTCTAAGATTTGGACGTCGCACCCTTGTGCCAAAAACCCGTGAACGACATGGCGCCCCACAAAGCCATTCCCCCCGACAACAAGGATTTTCTTTCCACGCAGTGATACCGTTTCCAATAAATTTTCCTCAAATATCGCCTGCAGCAAGGGCGCACATACTGTCTCTATTTGCCGAAATTTATACCCAAACACAACTCATTGATTTGAAGTGACGCGGTGCAAATCTTCAAATTTACAGTGGTTTTGTGACACTTATTCACAAAAATCCAAACGAAATATCCGCGTGATTTGCAATAAAGACAAACGTCCCAGGACCGTTAAACAGGCGCGCATTCTTGCGAAACATCCCAAAATTTTTCCGGAAAATAGCAAATTTTTTCGTTTATTTTCAATGCTTTACGGGAATTTGTTTCGCGTGCGAAACATTTTAAAAAGCGCCCTGCCCCACAGGTTTTGACGAAAACCTTTGGCGCAGCGGGCAATCGCCAGGGCTGTTTGCCGCGCTGCGAAACAACGGGGGCTTACCCTTGGGTGCGCCGCAACCAGGCGTCCAATTCGGCGGCCATGGCCTCGTTGACGCCGGGTCCCTTCAGGCGCAGATCACCGTCTTTCACCACCATGCGGATGCCGGGCACCACTTCGTATCCTTGGGCCTTAGAGGCCACTTGGGGTTTGGGCGGCTCCACCGGGGCGGGGCGCGTGCCCGCATCCAGGGCCTTGGCGATCAAGGCCGCTTCCAGATCGGCCGTTTCAGGGTCCGCTTTGCGCATGCGTTCGCGGAACCGTTCCGCCCAATCAGGGTCCGTGGCCACGCGCTGCGCCAAGGCCAGGCCCATGCGTTCGGTCAAGGCATTGGGGAATTTGATGAAGCCCCCCACCTCTTCCACCACGGGGATGAAGGCTTTGATCTTGGACCGCTTGGACCGGGACGCCGCCCCGAACAAAGATTGCAGCGCTGCCTTTTCATGGGGGAACACACCGTCACCCACGGTTTTCACCACGATGGAGGCGCGTTCAAAATAACTTAACCCCACGCGGATTTCGTTTTCTTCCACCATGGCTGTGTAGGCCGCAGCAGCATCTTCAGGCTGGCGGATCAAGGCCAAGATCGTGTCCGTGTCCCATTGCCCCTTGTGGTACAATTCCCGGATCGCCGTCAGCCGCCGAAACCCAGAGATCAACCCATAGCCACCGTCAGGGCGCTGCTCCACCTCGATGGGGGTTTGCTGGCCCCGCGCCTGCAACGATGCTTTCAACGCATCCAATTCATCTTCGTCCAGCGCCACCCGGTCCCGGGTCAAGTGCGATCCCATGACGTGTTCCAAGGGCAGTTCCATCACCATGCGCCCGCCTTCCCGGGCGGCCTGCATTTCAGCGGACAGCGCGTTCAAGGCGGCGGTGGTGGCCGCTTCGGCCGCGACATCGGCAATGGGCGCGCGGCGCTGGGGCGGGGCA
>JAHDCP010000088.1 GCA_020629775.1 Planktomarina sp. | reverse complement strand
GGTTTGCAGTACTGACAACGCTGACTGGCGGTATCGGTATCCTGTTGACCGGCACAGTTGTCGATAACTGGTTCGTCTGGGCGCAAGACCACGGCTATGCACCTCTGGATCAGTGATCCAGGGGTGACCCAACCCAAACAAAGGAGTCTGACCGATGTCCGATAATTCCGACTGGTGGTCCAAAGATGACCGACCTGGCCTTGCAAAATGGGTGTTCCAGAACATGGTCACCGGGGCCGGTTATGCCGCGTTATTTCTGTTCATAATCTTCCTGTTCTACTTCGTTCTGCGCGGTATTTCAGGGCTGTTACCAACAGATCCCTACGCAACCTTAGAGGTGACACAACAGGCGCTGAACGCGTTGGTGTGATCCTCAGGGCAACAAGATTGGGTGTTGTCAATCGCCCAATACTAAAGGGCATTGTTCCTTAGTTTCCCTTTCATTGACACGACTGGGCGCCGCGTGGTCTTCCATTGCGGCGCCTTTTTTCCCAAACGGAAAGGCGCAGACACATGGCACACTCGGACACCCCACTTTTGGACCGGATCGCCGGACCGTCTGACCTGAAGGGGTTCAGCGACACTGAACTGGCCCAAATCGCCACCGAAGTGCGCACCACCGTGATCGACAGCGTGTCAAAAACAGGCGGGCACTTGGGGTCTTCCTTGGGCGTTGTGGAACTGACGGTTGCCCTGCACGCTGTGTTCAACACCCCCACCGACAAAATCGTTTGGGACGTGGGCCACCAATGTTACCCCCACAAAGTGCTGACGGGCCGCCGGAACCGTATGGAAACCCTGCGTCAGAAGGGCGGATTGTCGGGGTTCACCAAACGATCCGAAAGCAAATACGATCCCTTCGGTGCCGCCCATTCATCGACATCCATTTCAGCAGCATTGGGCTTTGCTGTGGGGCGCGATATGGGCCAACCCACAGGGGATGCCATCGCGGTGATCGGGGATGGGTCCATGTCTGCCGGCATGGCGTATGAAGCATTGAACAACGCAGGGGCCCAGGGTCGCCGTTTGATCGTAGTTTTAAACGACAACGAAATGTCCATCGCGCCGCCAGTGGGGGCGGTCTCGAATTATCTGTCCGAATTGTCCCGGGGCACGCCATTTCCATCCTGGAAAGACATGGCCAAAGGATTTGAATCTGTCTTGCCAGACCAGCTGCGCGACAGCGCGCGCCGTGCAAGGCAGTTGGTGACCGGCGAAACCAAAACAGGCACCATCTTTGAAGAAATTGGGTTCGATTACATCGGCCCAGTGGATGGCCACGATGTGCAATCCCTGTTGCATGTGCTGCGCGATGTGCGGGCGCGGGCAACCGGCCCCGTCCTCATCCATGCCCGCACGGTTAAGGGCAAAGGATACGCCCCGGCCGAAGCATCCGCAGATTGTTACCACGGCGTGGCCAAGTTTGACGTACCCACCGGGGCACAGCACAAAAAACCGGCCAATGCGCCGTCCTATACATCTGTCTTTGGTAAAGCATTGACCGAAGAAGCCCGCCGCGACCCCAAGGTGGTGGCGGTTACCGCCGCCATGCCATCAGGCACCGGGGTGAATCTGATGGAAGAGGTGTTCCCAACCCGTGTCTTTGACGTGGGCATTGCCGAACAGCACGCCGTCACCTTCGCCGCAGGAATGGCAGCATCGGGCCTGAAACCATTTTGTGCGATTTATTCGACCTTCCTGCAACGGGGCTATGACCAGATCGTGCACGATGTGGCGTTGCAGGGGTTGCCCGTGCGGTTTGCCATCGATCGGGCCGGGTTGGTGGGGGCCGATGGGGCGACCCATGCGGGGTCTTTCGACATTGCCTTCTTGGCCAACCTGCCCGGAATGGTGGTGATGGCGGCGTCCGACGAAGCCGAATTAACCCATATGGTGGCCACGTCCGCAGCATACGACGCCGGGCCATCGGCGTTCCGGTATCCGCGCGGGTCTGGCTTAGGGGTTTCTATCCCAGACAGGGGCGAAATCTTGGAAATCGGGAAGGGCCGCGTGGTGCGCGAAGGGTCCGATGTGGCAATCTTATCCTTCGGGGCGCATCTGCATCCGTGCTTGGAAGCCGCTGACATGCTGGCCGCAGACGGGTTCACCACCACCGTGGCAGATGCCCGGTTTGCCAAGCCGCTGGACACGGATCTTATCGCCCAACTGGCCCGCCACCACAGCACGCTGATCACAGTGGAACAGGGGGCAACGGGTGGATTTGGTGCGCAAGTCTTGCACCACATGGCGGGCGAGGGGTTGTTGGACAATGGTCTAAATGTCCGCACCATGACACTGCCAGACCGGTTCATCGATCACGCGGGCCCAGAGGATATGTACGCCGATGCCATGCTGACTGCGGGTGATATTCGCGGCCAAGCGTTAAAGGCATTGGTCCCAGACGGGAAAGTGACGACGCTGCGGGCTTAGTTAGGGCGGGGCGATCACCACCGCCCCGACGCGCCACCCCCACCTGATCGGCCACCGCCACCAAAACCAGATCTTGATCTGGATTGGGACAGGCTTGGGATCAAATAATTGCTTCTATTGGAATAGTCGCAATTCGAACATTCAGTATGCCGGATACCCATTCCGTCTGTCAGATTTGTCGGTGGCGTGGTGTCTTCTTTAGTGTCCGATAAACTGCGTTGTCCGCAATTTGGGCAACGGCGCAATTTTCGCGCCAGCGCCTTCAACAAATGGCCAAAGGGGGAGAACAGCAAAACCCCACCAGCAATCAGAAAGAACTTATACCTTTCAAAGAAACTTGGCTGATCTGGCACCACCCCTTTTTGGTGGGGCACAACAATCCCTTCTATCACCGCTTCAGTGCCGTCCAGAATCCCTGTGTCATAGGCATCCGCTCGGAACGGCGGCAAGAAGGAATGGTTCACAATGCTTTGGGCTGTTACATCCCAACGGCGCCCATAACCGCGGCCCAATTCCACGCGCATGGCTCGATCCTTGCGCAGCACCATCACCAGCACACCGTCTTTGCGATCATCCAGTTTCCAAGCCTTGAACACCCTGCTGGCAAAGGCTTCCATAGACAATGACGTGTCAAAATCCGCTTGGGTGTCCAAGGTTAGAACCATCATCTGCACACCATGGATCTGCTGGACAGATTCCAAACGTTCCGACAAGTCACTTTCTTGGGCGCTGGTCAGAAGATCTGCATAGTCATTTACAAATGGAGAAGCTGCCAAGGGCAGGCTTTGCGCATGGGCAGCCGTGCCCAGACACAGGATAAAACTAATCAGAAATTTTCGCATAGTGGCAGAGTATCAAGAAGTTTATTCCCGCATAAGGGGAAGATTTGCCGCTTATACCCCCTCCAAGACCGGGGCTCGCAACACCATATCCGCGTGTTGATCCATATAGATGCGGACCCAGGGGGTGTACGCCTCGGGGTTTGATTTCAAATCCGCCCGCAGATCACCCACAGACATCCACCGCGTGGCGGCAACTTCTTCTGGGTTCAATGCCATGGTCATTCCCAGCGGTGCGCGGGCCACGAACATTTCCACCACTTCGTGTTCGATCAATCCGCCGCCCACATTGGCGCGGTATTCCACTTGGCCGCGGTGGTCCAAATCCAAACCCGTGATGCCCAGTTCTTCCTCAACCCGGCGCGCGGCGCAGGTTAAGTCATCTTCGCCCCAATGGGGGTGGGTGCAGCATGTGTTCGCCCACAGACCGGGCGTATGGTATTTGCACAAAGCCCGTTGTTGCAGCAAAATACGGTCATCCGCGTCCAACACAAACACGCTGATGGCTTTGTGCTTCAGACCGCGTTCGTGCACGTCCAGTTTTTCCACGGGGTGCAATGTACCATTTTCCCAAGCGGGGATCATGATTGCGGTCATACGTGTGCCTCCGGGATGATTCCCAACAAATGCGCCACGTTCTTAACCCCGATTTTCAGGTGGGCCAACGGTTTTGCTTTGACCAGTTCTTTGTTCATGTACGCTTCAAACGTCAGGCGTTGCACATCGATGTCGTGGCACAGGGACACGAACCGTTCGCGGCGGCCGTCCGATTTATAGTACGCATCTTGCATGGCCCGCAGGACGCGGAACACTGTTTTATGTTCCTTCATGAACATCTTGCGCGCCAGTTTCAGATCACTTGCTTTGCCGCTGACCAGGGCTGCTTGCACAGCGGTGGCCGCCACGCGCCCGCCGGCCATAGCGTAATAAATCCCTTCGCCTGATGATGGGGCCACAACGCCCGCCGCGTCGCCTGCCAGCACCACATCTTCGCCATTGTCCCAGCGGTCCATGGGCTTCAGCGGGATGGGCGCGCCTTCTTTGCGCAGGGTTTCACACTCCGCCAGGCCCGATGCTTCGCGCAAGGCTGCCGTGGCGTCTTTTAAGTTCACGTCAGGGTCTTCGGTCCCCATGCCCACGCTGGTGGTGCCGCCGTGGGGGAACACCCAGCCGTAAAAATCCGGGCTGATGGCGCCATCGTAAATCACGTCACAGCGTTCTGGGTCGTACACATCTGTCTTGGGGGGTGCGGCGATAATTTCATGGTATGCAAAGACCAATGGCACTTTGTCTGCGCCCGGCACTTCGGCCCGGCCGACTTTGGATTTGGCGCCATCCGCCCCGATCACATATTTCGTGGGCAAGCTGCGTTCTTCGCCGCTGTCCTTGTCGCGGTACACCACCGCCGTGCCGTCCGTGCGGTCGATGCGCACAAAGGTTCCCACGTGGTAATCTGCCCCGGCATCCCGCGCACGGGCGCGCAGAAACGGGTCAAAATCTTTGCGGTCCACCATGCCCACATACCCATTTTCGATGGGGATATCGACCTTTCGCCCGGTGGGGGAAATCATGCGGGCGGTGTTCACTTTGGTCAGCAGTTGATCTTCGCCAATGTCAAAATCGCGCATCAACCGGGGCGGGATGGCCCCGCCGCAGGGTTTGATGCGGCCTTCCCGGTCAATCAGTGCGACCTTGCGTCCGGCAGTGGCCAAATCATGGGCCGCGGTTGCCCCACAAGGGCCGCCCCCGATTACAACAACATCGTACATGATCATTCTCCCGGTTGAAGCATGGGGTTGGGGGCGCGACTGTCCAGCAAACGCGCGGCCATCCAAGCGGCGGCCAAAAACAGCACAGCCTCCAAAAGGAACACAGACCCATAAGCAGTTTCGATTGGCATCATCAGGCGGGCCAGATCCACCATTCCGGTGGCGATTAATCCGGCCAGCCCGGCGGCAATGGCTTGGGCTGCACCGAACACGCCCATGCGGGTGCCTGTGGCCCCACTTTGTTCGGACGCGATCCGCATCATGGACCCAACAGCCCCCACAACGAACAACCCGTTGCCCAACCCGAACACCACCGTCATCGGCACGATGGGCAATCCTGCGGCCAAACCCAACAGGCCAAGTGCAGAAACCCCACACCCAATCATGGCCCAGGCCCGCAATGACCCGACGCGGACATAGGACAGAACCCCGGTGGCGATCATCCCCAGAAGGGCGGCCCCATCTTTGCCGCCCGACAGTTTGGTGCTGTCTTCTGGGGGCATGCCGTGCACGTGCCCGGCAAAGGGTTCCAAGATCAGTTCAGACAAATAGAACGCCAGGATCGACAGGAACACGAACCCGGTGAAGGCCCGCGCCGCTGGATCTGCAAAAGTATCACGCAGGGCCGCGCCCAAATCGGGCTGTGCGGCGGGGGGCACCGGCCCCAAGCGCCGTTCCACGCCCCAAGTGGCCAGAACAGAGACGACAAAACAGATAAAGGCGACGATCGGCACCACCACCATCAACCGATCAGCGGAATAGGGTTCCAGCGCGATGCCAGTTCCCACGGATGCCACAATGGCCCCGAAAATCAGCATCAACCAGGCCAAGGTGGCCATGGCCCCTTTTTGGCGGTCAGACGCAGCACTGGCCAGCAGGGTCAAGAACGACGTCCCCGCCGCCCCAATCCCCAGGCCAATGGCAATGTATGCCAGAACCCAAACCACCAAGGCCAGGGCAGGGTTTGAAATCCAAGCAATGGCCCAAGCCGTGGCCACCAAGCCCGCCCCCACCAAAGCGATGCCGCCCAGGATGAACGGCGTGCGTCCGCCACGGGTGTCAGACCGATGCCCCCAGAAAGGGCGGGTCACTTGCACACCGTAATGAAGGGCCACCAAAACCCCTGGCAATATCGCGGGCCAGGCCAGTTCCACTGTCATCAGTCGGTTAAACAGGTTGATGGGCAGTGCCGCCAAACCGCCGATGGCCGCATTGGCCAAACACAGCCGGATCAGGTTGGGCCAAGTTAAGGTCATGCCAGCCCCCGCAAAGCAAAGGCGCAGACCATCATGCCGGACACATACAGCGTGACGCCAGTGCCGTTGTACCATGGGGCCAACCCCTTGGGGTCCCGCATCAGTTTGGCCATGGCCAAAATTTGCAGGATCAGCAGCACCGTTACCGCCAGCCCGTGCCAGGGTTTACCCCAGATCAACAGCATGGGGATCACCAAGCACTGCGCCAGGGCCATAACTGTGCAAGCAATCTTCGCCGCGTCCTTTGGACCCAGCATGGCGGGCAGGGACCGCACGCCTGTGGCGCGGTCGCCTTCCAGCGCTTTGAAATCGTTCAGGGTCATGATCCCGTGCGCCCCAAACGCATAAAGCAAGGCGATCAAAACCACCTCAAACCGCGGCGCGCCGGCGGCCATGATGGCGGCACCGGTGAACCAGGGCAGGGCTTCATAAGACAGGCCCACAAGACCAGGACCCCACCAACCCGATTTCTTCAAACGGATGGGTTCTGCCGAATAGGCCCAAGCGGCCAGAACGGCCACAATGGTGGCCCCAAACCCCCAAGGGCCCAGCTGATACCCAACTGCCAGGGACAAAACCGACATGGCCAGTGCGATGTACAAACCCCACCGTCCCGGCACGCGACCCGATGGAATTGGGCGGTCCGGTTCATTGATGGCATCCACGTGGCGATCACACCAGTCGTTGGCGGCTTGGGACATGCCGCACACGATGGGCCCGGCCAGTAAAACCCCCAAAACCACCAACCACAGCGACTCCGTTATCGGGGCATTGATGGATACCACGCCGCACAAAAACGCCCACATGGGTGGGAACCACGTAATCGGCTTGATCAACCGCAGCATCGCGGATGGTTCAGGAAAACGACGGGTCTGTAAACTTAGAGTGACAGTCATAAAGTCAACTAGACACTACAAAGTGACTCGATGCAAGGCGGACCATGCCCGCAAATCCGACCCCCCCAAGGTGCAAATATCGGCTCTTAAACCAGATTTACGCCGCGTTGGCATATCCTGAAGGTGCAAGTCTGCCTAAACTTTGCCAAAGCAGGGGGGAATCACATGGTACGCATCTTAAAAGTTCTTGGTCTTGGGGTTTTATTGCTTCTGGCAGTGCTGGCGTTCAACACCTGGCGATACGCCCCCACCACCACCGAAACACCCCAAGGCGATTTGCCCCAGGTCAACGCCATGGACGTGGCCCAAAAGTTAAGCCAAGCAATCCAATTCAAGACCATTTCCCATCCTTTCGGTGATCCAGATCGTCCCGAAAGTTATGACCAATTCTTGGCCTGGCTTGGCACTGCATTCCCCGCTGCCACCCAAACCATGGACCGCGTTCTGGTGGGTGGCCACACCCCGATTTATGTCTGGAAAGGCAGTGACCCAACAGCCGAAACTATCTTGGTCAGCGGGCACTATGACGTTGTGCCCATCGAAGGGGAATGGTCCACAGATCCTTGGGCGGGGACCATCAAAGACGGATATGTCTGGGGGCGCGGCGCGTTGGATATGAAGGGCGCCGTGGTGTCGTTACTGCATGCCATCGATCAACTTGCAGCAACGGGCTTTCAACCGCGCAGCACGATCTATGTGGCCATCACCCAAGATGAAGAAATTGGCGGCGATGGGGGCGCGGCGTCCGTGGTGGACTATTTCCAGAAGGAAAACATCAAGATCGATTGGAGCCTGGACGAAGGGTCCTTCGTCCTGCGCGACATCATTTCCACCATCGATAAGGATATTGCGTCCATCAACGTGGCGGAAAAAGGATACATGACAGTGGAAATCATCGCCCGGGGGGCAGGGGGGCACAGTTCACTGCCGCATCGCGACACCGCTGTCACCAAACTGGCCACCGCGATCACCGAACTGCATGCAGCACCCATCCCCGGCGGATTGACCGGACTAAGCGCTGATTTCTTTGATACCTTGGGCCCACATATGACCTTGCCGGAACGGGTGCTGTTCGCCAACCAATGGCTGTTCCGCCCCTTGATCGAAGGTGTTCTGTCTGGGGCCAACACCACCGATGCCATGCTGCGCACCACCACAGCCCCCACGATGTTAAAGGGGTCAGAGGCGGAAAATATACTGCCGCAAAAGGCCAGCGCGTTTGTGAATTTCCGCCTGCACCCCCGCGACGACCAGACCACTGTGTTGCAACACCTGAAGCGGCACATCACCAATGATCACATCGATATCGAAGTGGTCACCGCCAACCCCGCCAGCCCTGTGGCCTCCCACTCCAACGCCGCCTTCGCCAGCCTGTCCAACGCCGCGCGCCACGTGTTTGGGGATGTGGTCATTGTGCCAGGGTTAACCGTGGGTGGCACAGATTCATCGCGATACAGCCAATACGCCGACCACAGCTACCGGTTCCTGCCATTTGTCTTCACCAGTGAAGACATCGCGCTGCTGCACGGCCGCGATGAACGCATTTCCATCAAAAACCTGGAACGCGCCGTGCAATATTACAAAGTCTTGTTGGGCGGGCTTTGAGACATGATGGCCCGACCAAACCGGTCGGGCCATCGCGGGTTCCATTACTGTGGACATGTCACCGACAAAGAATGCCTGTGCGACCAGCCAGAGCTGTGGCCATAATCAATCGTAAACGTTTCCGTACAATCCAAGGCCGTGAATACAGGTTGCATTTTGATGACCTGTTTCATTTTCTTGCGTGTCGTCGCACTGCGCCAAAGATTTGAGTAATTGTAATCTTTGATACGCGGATTGTCGCTGCGGGCTTGGTGGCCGTTGGTGCGCAAAGACGCAAGTTGGCCAGGGTCTGCCACGTCGATGGCTTGGCAAGTGGTGCCAACTTTCCGGTAAAGATTGCCTTGTAAGAAAATGGATTTTTCGCCCGTCAGTTTCACCCGCAGCGAAGATTTGATCTTATTTTTCTTCAGCTTGAATTTGGCTTTCACTTTCCGGTTTGAAATCCGATCCTTGTACGTTTTGGGCATTTTCACAATTTCCCGGTACCGCTTTTCGGTCGTTGAAATATCTTTGGCCACCAAAGGATTGAGGCACAAAGCTTGCGGCTGATCCCCTTGCATTATCGTGGCCGAAACATCCACAACACCCCCGCAGCCCTGGTATTCATGCACATACCCAGATTGCCCGGTGGTCATGACAATGGAACCATCCCCCAAAGACCACTGAACTTGTTGCGACGGTTGAATGTCGACCCCGGTAATCTGAAAGTCATACCGTTGATCCAAACCAGACAATTCTTGAACACTTAACACCAACGGGCAGCCCAAATCGATTTGTTCATTGTCCGTGGCAGCACAGGAGGCCCCGCCGCCAAACTGTTCACGCACCAACCAAACGTCCAAAATGGACAGGTCCGTATCACGGCTGACACGCACCACGAACCAGTTGCCAGGATAGACCCCGCTGCCGCTTTCAAAGATGTCATTGTACCAATCAGCGCCCGGTAAGAATTCACCTGTAAGAACCAAATCACCGTCCACCAAAGTGATGCCACTGTCTTCGCTGACGCCGTCAATGCGGAACTGACCCGGCAACTGGGTGGCGGTGGGGATCACATGGCCCGATGCCGCAAACCTGATTTCAATGAAATCTTCGGCCGGATCATTGCTGATAATTTCCGTTTCAATATACGCAGCCAATCCACACGAACTTGCGGATCGTAAAGCCACCTGTTGTGGTTTTTCGTTGTCCAAAAATTCGTCGATATCAAAGTTTCCATCTTGGCAAATCTCCTGGCCTGACAATTTGAATTCACGGAAAATCTGGCCCAATGTACGACTGCGCCTTTGCGGATCATTGGCAAAGCTTGGGTCGGTCAAAACTTCGTCCATGAAAATCTGCGCTTGGCGCATTTCATCCACGCTTTCACAGCCATCAAATCGGCGCTTCACCACCAAACACCCGTCGTCCCAAATGTAGATAAAGTCCCCGATGACAATCATGCCGTGGCGGTTCAACATTGTGGCCAACACGTCAGATGATGTGAACTCATCCAGATTGTGGGGGGTTCCGGCGGCATCCAAAAGTTCAATCTGGGCACGCAAGGATTGGTGGCCGGTTTGTCCTTCGTACGCCACAAAAACCAAATCGCTCTCGTCATTGGCGGCATGAACACTGGCCAACTGCCGTGCTGCATTTTGGAAACTGGCAAGATCGGGGTAAACAAGGATGTCGCCACTTTCGCACTGCAACCGTGAATGGTTCTGGAATTCGTTTTCTGACG